>CAYWSV010000025.1:0-2878 GCA_964460155.1 uncultured Oligoflexia bacterium
TTCAACAGACTTTGGCCATTTTCATCGATAATGTGTCGTTCGATGCGCTGGAGGAATCGGTAGATGCCTGCAAGATTTGAATCTTCCCATTCTTTTGTCTGAGTCAGTGGGCCCATGAACATTTCGTAAACACGCAGTGCATCTGCACCAAATTTTTCGAGCACTTCGTCTGGATTGACTCCGTTGCCTTTGGATTTGGACATCTTGGCGCCGTTTTTACAAATCATCCCCTGATTGACGAGCTTTTTGAAAGGCTCTTTCACGGGACACATTCCTGCATCGAACAAAACCTTGGTCCAAAAACGTGAGTACAACAAATGGCCAACAGCGTGTTCCTGACCACCGACGTAAAGATCGACGGGCATCCAGAATTGTGCCTTTTTAAAATCGAAGGGGAGATGCGAATTTTTCGGATCGCAAAAACGCAAGAAATACCAGCTGGAGCCGGCACTTCCCGGCATCGTGTCGGTTTCGACAAACTGGCTTCCGCGCTGAACCCACGACGTAATGTTTGCCAACGGTGACTTTCCATCGCCTGTTGGTTCGTAGCTTGTGACCTCGGGCAGAGTGAGTGGGAGCTCGTCATCCTTCAATGCACGAAGAACATTTCCCTGTGCATCTTTCAGCACAGGAATAGGTTCGCCCCAATAGCGCTGACGCGAGAAAAGCCAATCGCGAAATTTGTATGTTGTGCTGGCTTCACCGGTGCCAGTTTTGACCAAGTGATTGATCATTGCTGTTTTGGCATCGGCCACCGAAAGACCATTGAGGAACTGAGAATTCACTGCCTGACCTGCACCAGTGTATGCAGAATTTTGAATGTCGTGTGTTCCTTCTGCTGGTTGAATCACCTGTTTGATAGGCAACTTGAAAGCTCGTGCAAATTCATGATCACGTTCATCATGTGCGGGCACGGCCATAATCGCGCCAGTGCCATAAGTCATCATGACGTAGTCGCTGATCCAAACAGGAATGTCTTCGCCGGTGACAGGATGTTTTGCAAAGGCACCAGTGAATGCACCCGTTTTGTCTTTGTTGAGTTCAGTGCGATCGAGGTCCGATTTTTTTGCAGCTTCGTCTTGATAATTTCTAACCGCTGTCGCTTGCGCAGGAGTTGTGATTTTGGGGACGAGTGGATGCTCGGGCGCGAGCACTAAGTAAGTTGCACCAAAAAGAGTATCAGGGCGCGTCGTGAAGACTTCAATGCGTGCATCAGGGTGTCCTGAAAGTGCAAATCGGATACGTGCTCCAACCGATTTTCCAATCCAGTTGCGTTGAATATCTTTTACGTTTTCAGGCCAATCGAGGTCGTCTAGATCTGCGAGCAGGCGTTCGGCATAGGCTGTGATTTTAAGCATCCACTGGCGCATAGGCACACGCACAACCGGATGTCCGCCACGTTCACTTTTGCCATCGATAACTTCTTCGTTGGCAAGAACTGTTTTTAGGGCTGGACACCAGTTCACAGCCATTTCGGCTTGATAGGCCAATCCGCGGTCAAAAAGCACTTGAAAGATCTTTTGCGTCCAGTGGTAATAATTTGGATCACAGGTGGCGATTTCGCGCGACCAATCGTACGACAATCCAAGTGAAGTCAGCTGACGACGGAAGTTGTCGATATTCCGGTAAGTGAGTTTTGCCGGATGTTCGCCTGTGTCGATGGCGTGCTGCTCTGCAGGCAGTCCGAAGGCATCCCAGCCCATAGGATGAAGAACGTTGTAACCCTTCATACGATAGTAGCGTGCAACAATATCAGTTGCCGTGTAACCCAGAGCATGGCCCACATGCAGCCCTGCTGCCGAAGGATATGGGAACATGTCGAGCGCATAGTATTTTGGCTTAGAGGCGTCTTCAGTTGTTGCAAAGACAGATTTGTCGGCCCAATGTTTCTGCCATTTTGGTTCGATACTTTTATGCTGATAGGTCATGAGCGGAAAACTCCTCAAACTTACACGACAGGTTCAAGCCAGAGTGAGACGGTGGCGGCCAGAAAGAGAAGCACCGCAATCCATCCATTGAGATTAAAAAACGCAAACTCAATTTTTTCGAGCGATCCCCGACGCACAAGGATATGCTGTTGGGCCATGAGTAAAGCCGACAACGCGAGCCCGGAAAAATAGATGGCCCCAAGATTATACACAACACCAAATATTGCGAAAAAAACTGCGGCAGCCAGATGACTGACGCGGGCAATCCACAGGGCCGGAATCAGGCCCAGTCGGCTGGGTATGCTTTTGAGTCCTTGAGTCGAGTCGAACTTCGCGTCTTGAAGTGCGTAGATGATATCGAATCCACCAACCCAAAATGTGATGCCTGCGGTGAGCAGGAGCAGTTGAGGCGGCAGCGTTCCTCGGAGAGCAACCCAAGCGCCAAGCGGCGCTAGACCCAGACAGAGACCCAGCCAAAAATGACAGAGCAAACTCACGCGCTTTGCGTAACTGTAGCTTCCTAGAATAAGCAGCACCGGCACAGAGCACCATAGTGCAACTTTCGACAAAGCCGCAGCACAGGCTATGAAGACGATTGCTCCGATTGACCCAAAGATCATCATCGACGTTTTACTGATGGCTCCCTTGGCCACGGCGCGTTCGGCGGTCCGGGGGTTGAGCGCATCAAAATGAGCATCGGCTACACGGTTCACAGCCATCGCCCAGGTGCGTGCTCCAACCATAGCGATAACAATCAGGACAAGTTGATCGAGCGGAGGCACCCCTCCGCGGAATGCAAGAACGCTCGCCATGAGAGCAAAAGGCATCGCAAAAACAGTGTGACTGAATTTGATGGCCTCGAGATAAGCTTTGAAATTGTGAATCACCCTGCGCCCTGTTCCTGCAATGCGAAATCGCTGAATCCCGCTCTGTAAACGTATTATTGATTA
>CAYWSV010000025.1:2888-26711 GCA_964460155.1 uncultured Oligoflexia bacterium
GTTGTTCGGCTTTTGCAACAACAACGGCCCCTGAAGAGGCCATAACAAAGGTGAACAGGGTATTGAGGCCTGGAATGAGTCCCCAAAGACCCAAACAAATGCATGCGGGAGCATGAGACACACCAAACTTTAAGCGGGCGCCAAGTCGGAGGGCTTTGAGGTTGAGTGTGCGGTCGACGTGTGTCCAGCCCAAAAACCACAGGGCCAATGGTCCGCCTATAAATGCAGCAAATGGTATCGTTGCGAGAAAGAGCGTGATCGTGATCCACAAGACGAGTTTCGAGCACTCGCCCAGAAAACTTCGCAGGATGAGTTCAAACGACTCCTTAGGCATTTTTTTCCCACTGTAGTGCTCGTAAGTTCTCGTGGCCACTACATCAAAGAGCGGACTGGCGAGAGTATTGACCACTGAGGGTCCGAGCAGCGCAAAGATTGTGAGGGCAAACAGCCAGATAATGACGTCGAGCAGCCAATTTCCGTTCCATCCTAACGGGATGATTTGTCTTTCAATCAAAAATCCAACCAAAGTCGGCGTCACGACCCGGCTGATAAGCACACCGTAGAGAACAATTGCAACAAGGTATGGTGCCAGTCCCATGACCAGAACAGATTTTTTGAGACGCATGAATCTGAGAGAATCCAAAGGCGACATTAAACCGTTCATGGCATCGGCCATCAGTGCCTTTCCGCTTTTTGGAAAATCGTCCATGCGGTCTCCTTTGTCTCTAACGTGTGGGTGAACTCGATGGGTCGCTTCAGTTTAGATTGGAATTCGGATTCGAAAAAGAATGCTGTCTTCGTTGCCGACTATTTTGCGCTCGTCGCACTGGCAGCCGCAATCATCATCTGCTTGTCTGTGTATTCATTCAATCCGCGAGATGCGTCGGCTTTTCATTTTGTTCTGACCTCAAATGTTCCAACCGGCTCAACGTTTTTAAATCTGCTCGGGCCATTTGGTGCCAATTTGGCAGAGTGGCTCGTGCAGCTGTTTGGCATCGGGGCCTATGTTTTTAGTGCCGTCGCGCTTGTGCATAGTTTGCAACTTTTTCAGCGCCCACGTGTGCGTCCGCGCTGGCTCTTGAGGCTTTTTGGATATCCTCAATTGATCATCTGCTTTTTGGGTTTGCTGACTGCATTTAGAGAGGAAATTTCGTTTTTCGGAGTCGCCTTTCCCGTTGGCGGATGGGTGGGTTTGAAGACTGCCGCAGGTCTTGCTCCAACCTTTGGAGCCAGTGGCGCGAAAATAATTCTTTCTGCAGGATTGCTGGCCAGCTTACCCTTGTGTTTAGGCGTGAATCCTGTGTCAGCCGTGGTTTGGTTATTGGGACGGCTGCCATGGCGAGGGTTTAAGGAGATTGCTGTTGAGGCCTCGGGCTCTGATACAGCTGTCAAAACGGATAAAAAATCTGTTGCTGTGGCAACTCAAGACAGTCCGCAGGTCGTGCAGAATCGTCGTCATGTGCCGCCGACTCCCATTGAAATTTCTTTGGACACTCAAGATGAGCCTGCAGCTGAGTTTTCTGTTGTTAAATCAGCCACAGTAGATGCGCCAAAGCCAGTCTCAGATAAAACCTCAGCATCGACATCGAACACCCGCGGAAATGCAAAATCCTACGTTGAGGGTGTGTCTGCGAAGGTGTATGAAAATTTGTTAGGATTTCTGCCACAGGGGCAATTGACTCAAGGCGATACTCAGACCGTGCAGAAAAGTTTGGAAACACAAGCGCATCTTCTTGCCATGAAGCTGGGGACGTTTGGTGTCACGGGTCGAGTGGTGCGCAGCCAGCCAGGACCAGTGGTGAATGTTCATGAATTCGAGCCAGCCTCTGGAATTAAGGTCACGAAAGTTTTG
The DNA here is from genome assembly GCA_964460155.1 of uncultured Oligoflexia bacterium. Lineage (GTDB taxonomy): Bacteria > Bdellovibrionota_B > Oligoflexia > Silvanigrellales > Silvanigrellaceae > RFOM01. The sequence goes on from CAYWSV010000025.1 coordinate 4,741, forward strand.
TCGTTGCAAGAAGATTTGGCTCTGGGTCTAAAAGCGCAAAGTGTTCTCATGGCACCACAGCCGGGCAAGAGCACAATTGGAATTGAAGTTCCTGCACCTATCAGAGAAACTGTGGCCCTTCGCGACGTCATGGACCATGCATCTTTCCGTGATGTGTCTTCGCCGCTGCCGATGGCATTGGGTAAGAATGTTGATGGCACCCCTCTTGTGGCAGACCTGAGCAGCATGCCTCACCTCCTCATTGCCGGAGCTACGGGTTCAGGAAAATCGGTGGGCATCAACGTGACGCTTTTGAGTCTGATGATGTCTCGCACGCCTGATCAGGTTCGATTTATTCTTGTTGATCCCAAGATGCTCGAGCTTTCTAATTACGATGGCATCGGACATCTGCTGATGCCCGTGGTGACGGATCCCTCAAAAGCCGCAGGTGCATTGAAATGGGCGATCGATGAAATGGAACGACGTTACGTCCTTATGCGTCGTGCGGCGGTTCGCAACATCGCTGCATTCAACGGTGAAGTTTTAGCAAACCGGCTGACAGTTGAGCAGTTGGCTGGCGAGACACCGGCCGCATTGCCATACATTGTCGTGGTTATCGACGAGCTGTGTGATTTGATGATGACAGCTCCACGCGACATTGAAGACTCCATTCAGCGACTGGCACAGAAAGCTCGCGCTGCTGGAATTCATTTGATTCTCGCAACACAGCGACCCAGCGTAGACGTTATTACGGGAGTTATTAAAGCAAACCTTCCATGCCGCATTTCATTCCAAGTGGCCTCAAAGCACGACAGTCGAACGATCATCGAGAGTGTGGGTGCAGAACGTCTGCTTGGCAAAGGCGATATGTTGTTCTTGCCACCTGGCACAAACCGCATTGTCCGGGGTCATGGTGCGTATATCGGTGATCGCGAAATCAATAAGCTCAGCGAAAAGCTGAGAGAACTGTATCCCACACGTTACGACAACGAGACGATGGCTGCTGTTCAACGTAATGCTCAGCAAATGAGCCAAAAAACTGACGGAGCAGCCGGAGGGAAAATTGACGAGCTGAGTGGCGAGGGGACGCAGATGGATGAGAATGAGCTCTACGAGCGTGCCATAGATTTCGCCGTCAGCTCAGGGACAGTAAGTACTTCGAGCCTGCAGCGAAATTTTAGAATTGGATACAACAAGGCTGCGCGCTTAATGGATAGAATGGTGAAAGATGGCTTGGTGGGTCCAAGTGATGTGGCCGGTAAACCACGTCAGGTTCTCTCTTCCGAGCGTGGGACAATGACGCAGATTTAGCGGGATGTTTGAGATGAAAGCGATTCAGATCATATCACTGCTTGCAATTCAGCTCACCGCAGCATGCGTGAGCTCTGCGCCTGACACGCCTGAGATCCGCAATCAACAGGCGAGTTTGGAGCTTGCTCGACAAATGGTAGGTCAGGGCGAATTTCAACGCGCAGTTCAATTTTTATTGCCACGTTCGCGTGCCGAGAATGCGCCGCTTGAAGTGCACATGCTGTTGGGTCTTTCGCTATTGGGGTTAAACAACCCGACAACAGCTTTAAAGAGTTTTCGCACAGTTCTCGAGGGTGATCCTTCCAACGATGATGCTCGTTTGAATCTCGGGTACACACATATTCTCTTGGGTTCGTACGCAGAAGCTCGTCTTCAATTCACCGAAATTCAAAAACGAAAAAAGTATGCTTTTCCTGAACGTGTTCATTTGAATATTGGCCTTTCGTATCTTCAGGAGAAGCGCTGCGATAAAGCAATTCCGGAATTTATGGCTGCGCTCGATGCTGATCCAACATATTCGGCCCCCTATTTTAATTTGGGTAAATGCCAATTGAGCGGTGGACGGCTTGAGGAAGCAAGGGCATCTTTTCAAAGGGCTGTTGATTTTTGTCCGGGCTGTTTGGAGCCCCAGCTCGAGCTCGCTTCGGTAGTTTATAAACTGGGTGACCGTCGCAAGGCGTTGACGCAGGTTGATTCAATATTGAAGGCAAAACCAGACGCAGTCATTGAAAGGCGCGCGTTGGCTTTGCGCAGGCAAATGACTCGGTGATGTGAAAGGTTAACGAGACGTGATGGGAACAGAGATGGAAACATCAGGCAATCGCACTGCACTCGGAGTGACCTCGGATATTGCGCAGCAAGTGGGTGCACGGCTGCGAAAAGCCCGTGAGTCGATTGGACGAACGACGTCCGCTCTGTCTGCCAAAATTAAGGTCCGTGAACATTACCTTGTCGCTATCGAGGATGGAGAGTGGAATGAACTCCCGCCCGGCCTCAATGGTCGAGGACTTGTGCGCATCTATGCGCGAGAACTTTCGGTATCAGTGCCGGAGCTCGATCAAGCTGCGAATCAAACGGTCATGCCCGCGGAGCAGGTTGCTCAAGCGCCCTATCAAATTGCTCAGTCGAAGAAGGAATCCCACGCGTCGGCCGATAGAGACATTCCGGTTGTGCGTGTAAACACCGTAGACCCGACAAACTTTCAGGCGAGTGCAGCACGCACACCTGAGCCAGTTGGAAGAACAAGCACATTAGCCTCCGCCCAGCGTTCACAACGTAATGGAATCGATGCCGTGACACCGAATTCACGTCCGGCGCCAACTCATACAACACACACAACACACACAACGCACCATCGTCTCATCGAGTCGACTCCCGAAGAGGAACCTCTGGATGTCGTGACTCCAGATGTTGCGAGCATTTTGGGAATCTCTCTTGAAACGATCGACCCACAGCCTGTGACTCAGAAGCCGGCGTTGGTCGCTAACGAAGCACGCATGGTGAAAGGTGCTTCGGTCGAGTCACGCAGAGAGACGGTTGCTCCGCCCGCTGCCACCGAATCCATCAAGAATCCCGTTGAGTCCGTGATGGCCGCGGTCGCCGAGCCTGTTCTCGCGCAGATGGAACCTGTGGCTCAACCGGTTGCTGAGCCCGCGCCAGCTGTGGCGATTCCAGCGTTTGATGCATCAACCTTGGAGCTTGAACCTGTGGTTCAGGTCGTTGCTGATCCAGTCCCTGTCGCAGTCGAGCCTGCGGCTGCTGTTTCCGTCGAGACAGTTGCCCAAGCTGCTGAACCAACGACTCCTTCAGCCGTTCAACCCGTTGTGGCCTCGGCCGAGCCCGTGGATGTTGAAACACAAAAGATGCATGTTGAGCCTGTGGCTGTTCCTGCCCCTGCACACGTTGAAACATTGCCTGAGGCTGTGCAGGTTTCTGCGGTCGGAGCTGAAACAGTAGCTGAATCCGGAGCAGATTCATCGGGTGCTTCAGCCGCAGAGGCGTATTTGAAAAGTCATGCCCGAACAGCGCCGTCCAGCATGCCTCCCACCGACGAAGAAACAAAGTCTGGCAGTTCAAAGGGCTTTACGATCGCTGTGTCTGTCTTGGCCGCATGTGTGCTCGTTTTGATTGCTGGAAGATTGATGACTTCGGAAACTCCGGCACCCTCGACTTCTGAAACAAAGACAGCAGAAACTGTTGCTGCAGATTCGGCAGCAAACGCAGGGACCGAAACGGCAAAACAAGACACAGCCGCTGCACCCGCAACAGCTGAGTCGGCCAATGCACCGGAGACGTCTAGCAACGCCGCCGAGCCTCAACCGCAAAATCAGCCTGCATCTGCTGTCCAGCAAACTGAGGCTGTTCCTGCTGCTGTTCCTGAAAAAGCAGATGAGAAGTTAGCAACGGCAAACACTTCTCCGCAAAATGTAAAGGCTGAATCAGCTTCTGCAGAGGTGCCTGCAACCCAGCAGACTGCAGCCGCTGCGACAGAGTCGGCTCCAGCAAATAAAACTGAGGCTTCAGGTGCAACGACTGCAGTGCTGACGCTGTCCGAGTCCATCGAAATTCAGGTGACAGCCGATGGACAGCGCATTTACTCAGGCCGTCATGAAGCCGGAAAAGTGAATATTAAATTCAACAAACGTGCCGAGATCTTTGTGCAAGATGGTTCAAAGGCACGGCTTAAATATGCGGGCTGGGATCACGGTGCCTTGGGTCAACAGGGACGCAAGCGACGCATCGTTCTGAACGCGACAGCTTTCAGCTCTGAGCGGCCCTAAAAAGAAGCCCCCCTCTGTTGATGAACTTACCGTTTCGCGTCACTCTGTGGGCAAACCACAGGGGTGAAACGGGATTATGTCGCAGTCTCATTCTGATCATTCTAAAAAGAACAAAATAGAACGGCTTGCATCGCAGATTCTCCTGTATAAGGAGCTTTATTATCTTGGTCGGGCTGCCATTTCGGATGAAGCCTATGATGCTCTCGAAAACGAGCTCAGATCCCTTGACCCCAATCATCCTTCGTTAAGTTTTGTTGGTTATCAGGTGCGCGAAACGGCGCAAAAGGTACCCCATCGGCCGGCAATGTTGTCTTTGGCGAAAACCTACGAGGCTTCAGACTTACCCTCCTTCGCTGCGGGCCGTGCAATTGTCTTGAGCGATAAAGTTGATGGCATGGCAATGTCTGTTGAATTCGATTTCAATCATCAACTTTTTCGTGCAAGCACCCGTGGAAGCGGCACATTAGGTGAAGATGTAACAGCTCACGTTATGCATGTGCTAAGCCTTCCAAAACATATTTTGCATTCTGTCGAATGGAATAATCTTCGAATTGAGATTCGTGGAGAAATGTATTTTCCCATCAACGAATTTCCTCCATTTTCTGAACGATTCGATAGTTACCGCAATGCAGTGCCCGGAACTTTTGGGCGAAAAGAAGTGGATGAAGCAATTGATGTTCTGAATGTTCTGAAATTTCGTGCGTATGATTTTATGGTCTTTCGTAGGTCACAAAATGATCCGAACGGTGAACTGCTCACAGCAACTGAGCTTGCATCTCTTGGCTTGAAATATTCGTGCAAAAGTTATTTTGAGAAACTAAAGCTTCTTCAAGAATGGGGTTTTGATACGGGAATCCCCGAGGGGACGACGCGTCTTATAGACAAAGCTGTCTCTTCTGAAGAATTGCAGGAACTCGCACGGGCTGCGTTTAGCAGTGCGCGTGATCATCAGATTGATGGACTTGTGTTTCGGCTCAATGACGAAGTTCTATTCGAAGCGCTTGGGACAACAAGTCACCATCCGCGCGGAAGTCTTGCTTTCAAACAGGAAAGTGAAAGTGCGGTAACCGAGATTCTTGCCATTGAGACAAGCATTGGTCGCAGCGGAAAGGTCACATTCCGTGCGCAGGTTCGGCCTGTTCAGTTGTCGGGTGCCCAAATCTCCTACGCCACATTGCACAATGCCGAATTCATTCGGAGCGGTGGCTATGCTGAAGGAGCCTTGGTCAGAATTACACGCAGTGGAGAAGTGATTCCTTCAATTATTGGTCTGGAAAAAGCTGCAGAGAAGCCTTACGAATTGCCGACTCAGTGTCCCTGCGGATATCCGCTTGCATCGTCGGGACCAGATTTGTTCTGCTCGCAACCGACGCTTTCGTGTCCGTCAAAAGATCAAGAAAGCTTTTTGTATTTCGCTCAGACTTTGGAAATTTTAGGATTGTCGGAAAAGACTGTGGCTAAGCTAAGGGAAGCAGGTCTTCTCAAGACGCCTGCGGATTTTTTCAAATTAACGGTTGATGATGTTTTGAAGCTTGAGGGCTTTGCACAGCGCTCTGCCGAGAACCTTGTTGCATCAATACAACAGAAAAAAACAATTCCACTTGCCGTTTTCCTCGCGTCTCTTGGGCTTAAGCGCGGCGGAATTGTTAAATGCAGGGAAGTTGCGGCACGCTTTTCAACTCTTGAGGCGGTACTGAAAGCAACACCGGATGATTTGGCAGAAGAGCGCGGCTGGGCCGGAAAGTCAGCGAGTGACTTTGTCGAGTCATTGCAGGGGCGCAAAGATTGGGTTGAAGAGCTGTTGAAATTTGTTGTTGTCCAGCCCGATACAAGTGCTGCTGAAAAAGAGAAATTTGCAAACCATCCGCTTGCTGGAAAAAATTTGTGCATTACTGGAACTCTCTCGCAGCCACGTGAGATTTATGTGCGCCAACTCGAGCGTGTGGGTGCGAAGGTTGCCGGTGCAGTGACCTCGAAGACAAATTTTCTGGTGTGCAATGAAGCTTCAGGTTCGAGTAAATACACGCAAGCAAAGAAGCTCGGCATTCCGGTCCTCACTGAGGCACAGCTTGTCGAGCTACTTGCGCATTAAATCGGCCTAGAATCGGACTCTTTAGGGAGCAATACCACCCGTACTTAACAGCATTTGGTCATGAAAATTCTTGCGCACATTGATAAAGTTGCGATTAAATTTCTGGTCGCGGCTGTTGAGCTGTTGTCCAAAAGGGGTGCGGACCGTACCGTCGATGTTGGCGTCGTCGAAGTTCACTTCTGTTTTTGATTTGTATTTGACGGTCTTCGTGTTCTCGAGACTCTTTGACCCCGAGCCACCTTTCCCTTGCGCCCACGCTGACGTCGCTTGTAAAAGCATTAGAGAAACAGCGAACATACCGAATTTCTTTACTAATTCCATAAGCTCGATCCCTCCTAAAAAGCTTATCGGTATTTTACCAAAATTCTGAAGGATTCGAGGAGCCAACCTGCCGCCATGTCAGGGAAATGCAATTGCCTAGCGGGTTGAAGCTCGAGAGCGTTGCAAGTGGCTCAGACATTCGAGGGTGAGCGTGAGCAGAAAGACCTCCAAGACGAGGGTCATCTGGGGTGAGATCAAATGGCCCGAGGTTTTCGTGGCTAAGAGAGCAGAGGATTTCGTGAAGGTCTCTTCGCCTGCGAATGAAGAAAAAGTTTGTGCGATGAGGTGGAGTGCATTCAAACCGACATCCAGAAAAAGGTGGGAGATTTTTTCCAAAGAGGGCAGACCCAAAAGGACGCCGAGACACACTCCAAGGGATGCGGGAGTGATGAGAAAAAGAACGCAAGGGCCTGCGATGATGTTTGCCTGAATTTTTGGAAGGATGTTGTCTGCCGGCCACAATGGCCAAGTCAGCAAACACATGACTGAACTTGTGGCTGCTGTGCTGAGAATCCAAAGAAAAAACGCTTTTAGGCTTTTACTTTGGAGCAACCATGAAAGGTGCTGAGGAAAGCATTCCTCCTTTGCGTCGCCCCAAAGAAAGCTGAGGAATCGACTCATAACGCTACTCGCCACAGCTCCGAGCGCGGATAAGAGAAACGAGAGATCTCCTACGGGGTTTTGATGAAGAAAGAATCCAAGGAGCCATGGTGAAGCAAGAAGCAGTGGGTGTATCCAGATTGCACCGCGCGTATTTCCGCCGTGAAAAAGCAGCGCTGATGCCCGTGCTCCAACAGAAAGTTGAGAGCAGCACGTGCGGTTCAATGCGCCCGTTGCTTGATAAAGCCCAACCAAGAAAATCAGTGTTGCTGTTTGAGTGACGTAGGTCAGTATTCTGAGTGTCTGAATTATTTTGACCGCGTTTACCTTTATAAAGACTTGCAAAAGAATCAGAACAAGCATCATAAATACACTGCAAATAAACTGGGCTGCAGGTGTCGTCTGACCTCCCGATAGAGCGAGAAGATGAGACAGCCCTGATTCACGAAATTCATTCAAAAGCGTTTGATCGGTGATTTTTTCGTTGGCAAGAAAGTTGCGCCGCAGAGAGTGAATGACCTCATTTTGGCCTGACACATTCAGACAGGCGTGTCGTAGCCTCTCAAAAAACTGGCTTCGCGCCCATGTGCTCAATGGAGTGTGTGTACGAGAATTGTTGCCGGCATAGGCGCACAGTGTCAGCACAAAGAGAAACGGAATGCAGTCAATCAACGAGCGCCTGAGGCACGTCGAGAAGGTGGCCAAGCGACTTTGGTTGGACGTTGTGTCGAGAGACCTGTGTGCAAGAAGATTGAGATGAGTTCCCATGTGCGCATCATGGGACCAAGAGGCTGCGCCGGCCAGTCGAGCCAAAGAGCGCTCAAATTACGATCAACTCATGCCCAAAATTCAGGCCTGCGGCAGGCGTAAAACCACACCGCGATCGCGCCCTTCACCTCTGCTTTCGGTGTCGAAACCCATTTCAACGGCGAGGCTGTGTTGCTGACGGCGGATGAAGCTGTTGTTTGGGATAAGCTGAACTTCAAGCAGTGCCGGATTACTTTTCAATGTTTCTGCAGCCTGACGAACTTCGGCCAGAGCATCATTGAGTTGTTGCTCGGTGGATTGAGTGCGTCCGCCGCCATCGTGTGCATCGCGTCGGCTGCGATGACGCTCGCCGCCTTCGCTGCGCCGGTCGGGCCGACCATGAGCACTGCGGGAATCTGTGCGATCGTGTTCGCCGTGCCGCGTACGACCGCCGCGGTCTTCATGACGCTCAGCATGTTTTTCACGGGGTGCACGTTCCTCATGACGCTCAGCATGTTTTTCACGCGGTGCACGTTCCTCGTGACGCTCAGCATGTTTTTCACGCGGTGCACGTTCCTCGTGACGCTCAGCGTGTCTTTCACGCGTTGGGCGTCCTTCTTGACGTTCAGCATGTTTTTCGCCGTGTTCACGCTGACGGTCGCGCGGTGGACGGTCATCGCGTCCTCTGCGATCTCCGCCGCGGTCTCCACGGTCGCCGCGTGCACTCCGTTGAAGAGGTTTAAATGCTTTTGCATAAGCCTCACCCACCGGCGGACGAACACGCCAGTCGATTTCAGCTTTGGCTGGAACCTCTTGATATTTCCAATACGCAAATCCCATCGTCGCATCCGCGTATTCGCCGAATGCAGTGTGGAGTACATCGGCAACAAGATCCCAAATTTCGCAAGACCAAATTTGCGATTGCTGCAATCCAGTGAGCGTCGCAAACTCGGGGCGTGGAAACGCTTCAAAAGGCGTATCTGCAGTTACATCGGCTCGAGTGTTCTTGAGATATTCGGAACGTGCCACCAATAATGCACTCGCTACGGGTGCATCGGCCGAGTACTCCGGTGGAGTTTCAGGAATCACAGGCAGGCCAACTCCGAAGAATTCCTTGCATGCAGATTCGAGGTCTGCAAAAAGAGTAGCGATCGCACATGTAAAATAAGCGACCGTGTCGAGGTTGATGGGCTCGCGTCGGCGAAACTGCGGTGTGATTTGTGTGTGGTGCTTGGCGATTGCGGCAAAGACGCGCGCGACATCCTTTATTGTTGGATTTTCTGGTCGGCTGAAAGTGCCTGTGAGAAAATCTTCAAAGCGCAGATGAGAATTAAACGTTCCGTCTTTTTTCGAGCGGGCGGCGAATTCCGACTGACAAGCGTAAATGAAGGAATCGTTTGTGAGGTGGAGCTGAGAGTTTTGACTCACCAGAGTCTCTCCTTGGATGTAACGTGTTCGTGCGAAAGGAACAGAGCGGTATGGTTGACCCACACCGGACCTCGGATCAGCGATTGGCCACCCTCCGCGAGAGGCTGGCCCATGTCCCTCATCATCCTGGAGTCTATATCCACAAATCGGCCGACGGGAAAGTTTTGTATGTCGGTAAAGCAAAAAATCTTCAAAACCGGTTACGCAGCTATTTCACAGGGTTAGATCGTCATACGCCCAAAACAAGGGCACTGGTGGCTCGTATCCATGATTTTGAGGTCATGGTCGTCGACAACGAAAACGAATCACTCTTGCTCGAAAATAACCTCATCAAGCACCACCGACCGCCCTACAACATTCTCCTGAGGGACGACAAAACATACCCCTATTTGAAGGTGACACTGGAGGAAGAGTGGCCACGTGTTTTGCAGACCCGCAAACGGCGGAACGACGGAGGCGCCTACTTTGGCCCCTATTCGAATGCTGCCGAACTGCAAGCCACCCAGAGTGTCATTCAACGCTTTTTTCCGCTGGTGAAATGTACGCCGAACGTTTTTCGCACTGTAAGCCGGCCGTGCAATTATCACAGCATCAAGCGCTGTCTTGGTCCGTGTAAACTTGCAGTCGATAAACAACAATACAAGGATTTGGTCGAGCGAGTTGTGTCGTTGCTCTCGGGGAAGACGCAGGAGTTGTCTCAAAAAATAAAGTCAGACATGGCTCAAGCCGCACAAATCATGAATTTTGAAAAGGCGGCCGAGCTTCGCGATCAGTTGCGCGCACTCGAGAAGCTGGCACAGCAGCAGAGTGTCACGTTTGTTCCCGGATTTAATGCAGATGTGATTGATTTCGCATGGAGCAGCTCGGCAGTTTCTGTATATTTTGCAATTGTGCGCGATGGAAAACTCATTGGCGGCAATTCTCACGTGATTCGCGAGGGGCTCGAGAAGGTGAGCGAATTTTCACCCGAGAGTGCGGGCCAGAGTGTTGCATCAGATGCAGAGATAAAGGCCGAATTTATTTTACAAGTCGTGGGTCAGTTTTATTCAACGCATGAAATTCCTCCTCAGGTTTACCTCCCTTCGGCAGCTGATATTCTCTCGGAAGATGCATCGAAAACATTGCAGCTTCTTTTGGAGGCGTTGGAATCTGATAAAGCCCGACGTCAGGACAGAACAAAGTCAGAAATTAAGATTTTTTGCAGTACACGACCCGAGTTTTCGAAGAGCTTGAAGGGGACCCAAAAGAAATTATTTACCGATGCCTTTTCTGGCTTGTGCGACATGGTACGCGAGAATGCCAAGGGCAAGTTGCAGGATGTTCTCAATGCAGATGATACTGCGCATCGTCGAATGCTCGCGGTTCAATCCTTGCTGGGTCTGCCACGTCTGCCCAATTGGATTGAGTGTTACGACATTTCAACATTTCAAGGCGGATCGACTGTAGCCTCGGGAGTTGTTTTTCGTCAGGGACAACCTGCAAAAAACGAATATCGAAAGTACACCATTCGTGAGGTGGCCGGACAAGATGACTTCGCTAGTTTGCGCGAGGTTATGAGACGGCGTTTTCGCGAAGAGCGCCGACACGAGATTCCTGATTTACTTCTCATCGATGGTGGTGAACCACAGGTGCGCGAAGTGGGTTGGTTGCTCAAAAGTCTGGGCTTGGACTTTGTTCCGCTTTATGGAATTGCCAAGTCAAGAACAGCACGAAATTTTCGTGCGAAGGATGTTGCGGCGAGCGCAGAGCGCATTGTCTGTCCTAGAAGAAGTGAAAGTGGTGAATTGATTCCCGATGGCGGAACAGAGACTAAAATTTTGCGTAATGCGAGTCCTGAATTTCAATTGGTGACTCAAATTCGGAACGAAGCGCATCGATTTGCAATCACCTTCCACCGCAAAAAACGAGATGGAAAAAGTTTACGCAGCCTGTTGACTGAAATTTCTGGTCTGGGTCCAAAGCGTCGCAAAAAGTTGTTCACTGAATTTGGAAATATCGAGAAAATATCCCAAGCGAGTCTTGATGAACTTATGGAAAAAGCAGGTCTTCCATCGGGCGTCGCGCAAAATGTTTTAGACTTTTTTGCTGCACGCAAAAAAGACACTGCTGTTCGTGATGAATGACTCTTACTCTTTCGTTCTTTTGCGAAAATCTTTTGGACTTTCGTAGTTGGACAGATTCCAAATACCTTTTTTATTCTTCATCGCTTCTGTTTGTGCTAATTCATAAGGCGACAAATTAAAACCGCGCGGTGGCTTGCCACGATAAACTTCGGCCCATCCTTCGGACACCATCTTCAGATTCGCAGATTCATTGTTGACCATGATTTCCGCGAGGTTTCTTCCGTATGCGTCCGCACCATAGGAGCGCAGTGTGACAGTTTTTCCGACGACAAGATTGTTGAGAAAATCTTTTGCTTCAGTGCCTCCTGCCTGACCTTCCTTTTTCTTTTTCTTTGATTTTTTTCCCATTTCAGGGGCATCTATACCAACAAGCCGAACTTTGATTTGGGTGTTGTCGGCGGATTTAAGTCGGCAAGTGTCACCATCGTTGCACGCAACAACGGTGTATCGGGGCATAGCAGCAGTTTCAGAGCTGACGACTGGAGAAGTTTGCGCAGTGTTAGAGGGAGCATTTGGTGCTTGAATCGCAGCAGCGGGTTCGCCCTGTGCAGAGAGATGATGCGTTAAAGTTGCCGCGAATCCACTGAGTGCGAGCAGTGCCGAAAACTTAACCCAATGCTTTTTGAATTTCCGCATGAAGACTCCCAAGATAGTTGAGCGTGTGAGCAAATCGGCTGCCATACCAGCTGAGGGCTTGTCCATCGACTTTCAGTTGTGGACGAGAATTTTCAGATTGGCGCCGAAATTCCTCCAGATGTCGGTATTTAAATGGAAAGGGTTCGGATGAGAAGAGCAAGACATCTGCATTTTTGAGTCGCTCGTCCCCGGGCTCGATAGCAGGATAACGCTCGGCCAAAGCATTGCCTGTTTGGATGACATTCGCTCCGTGAATCAGGGCCAGTGTGTTTGAAATATAGGTTCGCTGACCCGCGACCATCCAAGGGTTCATCCAAATAAAATATGCAAATTGAAACGGCCGTGATGCCGCTGAAATTTGAGAAAGTTCAGAAAGATGTTTTTGCTGCTCTGAAATCCAGCTGTGTGCAGCTGCTTCAAATTTAAAGGTCCGACCGAGCAGTTCGACCAGAGCAAAGTTATCTTGTGGTGTCTCCAAAAATGTTTCGACCACTTCAAAAGACATTTGCCCTGAGAGTTTTTTGAGCGTGTCGAGAAGTTCTTGAGTGTTTTCTTCTCGATTCACAACGATGTGGGACGGACGGAGCTTCAGAATGTCGTCGATGCGAGCGTCTTTCGTTCCACCTACAGATGGCGCAGTGTGGCGGAGCTCCTTTGGTTCGACACAAAAACTGGTGCAGCCAACCACGTTTTGAATGAGACCGAAGTGACAGATGGTTTCGGTGAGGCTGGGAACAAGTGAGACGATGCGAAAGTCTGTTGTGGCTGTCATTAGCGAATGTAAATAGTCTGTTTGGGTTCAACAGGAGGAATTTTGGTCATCTTCATGTCGTTCATCCACTGAAGAATTGCACGTCGTGTGTAGCGAATATCGTAGTTCTTGAGCACTTGATAAATAGCGAACATAAATTCGCGTGCCGAGGGGAACCTTTTTTGTGGATTGAGATGCAGCGCAGTCTTGAGCATTTTGTGAATATAGTCATCCACCATCGCGTCGCCGCTGCTTTGAATGTTGTTGGGAAGATTTTTCATGCGCGCCTGAACGTCTTTGACGTCAGGATTGGGGAACAACCTATCTCCTGTCAGGAGTTCGTGCATGATGACGCCGGCATTGTAGATATCAGCCAAAGGCGTCATGGGTTGGTGCTGCAATCGTTCGGGCGCTTGGTAGCCAGGTGTACCAACCGTCATGCCTTCGTAATCTTCAACCTCTTGATTACAGCTCAAGCCAAAATCTGCGAGGACTGTGCGGCCCGTGACTTCGAGCAGAATATTTGCGGGCGTCAGGTCTGAGTGGATCATATCTAGACAATGAATGTGATCCAGTCCCTGCAAGAGATCGAGTGTAATTGAGCACGCGATGAGAGGTGGAAGTGGTCCGACTTTTTTAAGCAAGTAGTGGCAATTTATGCCCTCAATAAATTCAGTGACGATGTGCGCATTTGGCGGAGTGAGATCGGCCTCAATAAATTTTACGCAGTGTTTATGCGAGACCTGCGCGTGCATCAGAATTTCTTTGTGAAAGAGTCCGAGCAATTTGGGATTGGTCTGGTATTTTTCGTGAAGCCGTTTGAACGCAACGATGTGTCCCGTCTTTGTGTGCCGCGCACGGTAGACCTCACCCAGACCACCGGAACCGACGAGTTCGAGAATTTCGCAATGTCCAATGATTTGATTTGTCATTTTGCGGCCTGCCCTTCGTTTGTGGGTCTTTTCGACCGGCGTTGAGGACGGCGTTGTCCATGAGCCTTTGCTCGAAAGCGCTCGAGTGAATTCAACGATGAGTATCCGGCAAGTTGGGCCACCTGCTGACTTCCTAAACCTAAATCAAGCCATCTGAGAATGGCATGATTGCGCAAACTCTCGGAGTTGTACGGCACGCCCAAAATATCTTCGCAGACCTCATACACAACAAATTTTACACCGTGTCGGTGCAAACCACCTGATTTGAGTCGGCGACTCACGTTCAGGAATCCAAAGAAGAGTTTATCCTGAGGCTCGGCGCTGAGTGACAGTTGCATTCGCGCGTCACGGAGCGATTGAAGCGCCATGGCAACAACAGCATCACCCTTCAGAAGACGTTCGTTCTGTCCGGCCACGCGGAGCGAGACCGTGCGTGTTGCTTCATCTGGACTGCCTTCGAAAAGAACATCTGACCATTTCATTTGTGCAGCTTCAGACGCTTTCAACCCGCACTCACCCAGCAGACGAACAAGTGCTAGATCGCGAATCGCTTTGGGATCTTCACTTCGAGCTCGTTGAGTCAATGATTCAACCAGCAAAAAGTAATGCTCAGGACGAACCGTGAGCAGATCATGCGCGGGCTGTTTGGGCGATTTTGCTTCCAAAAGCGGTGAACGCTCGATGATTTTTTCCTTGATGAGAAAATGCAAAAACGTTCGCGAGCTCATGAGTGCTCTGCGAATACTGGCCGGAGATTTACGGCCGTGTTGCCCAAGATAGTGGGTCCAGCGTTCCTGAAATTGCGACTGGAAATCCCGTGGATCGATTTTTTCTCCGGCCAGAAATTGGCAGAAGATCGACAAATCATTTCGGTAGGCCGAAATGGTATGAACCGATTTTCCGGTTTGTTTAAGACGATTGAGAAACCGCAAGAGAAGCGGAACAAGCTTGTCGGTCTTGAACGGAGTTATGGCTGACGTCTCATGTACCGCATGTGGTTGAACATGCGCATTCGCTGGCGGGCTTTGTGGTGTGATGTCCGACATGGTCCGGTTTCATCCCTCGGAGAAAAACATCCCGCTTAGACGCCGCGGGACCAGCTCAAGGAGCATATCATCCCCCAGAGGAAACGTGGAGAGAATGTCAAAACGTGACGCGGTTGACAGCGCTGGGGCGGGTTCTTGCTGTCTTGTGAAGCGACGCGCTTCGCCACAGAGGAGCAAAGGTGCGATAAAAACGTGAAGTAAGTCGAGTGCATCAATTTCAAGCAGAGACGAGATGAGCTTTGCTCCACCCTCGATGAAGATGCTTTGAGGCTGTCGTCCGAACCACGTTTCAAGAGTTTTCGATGTCCAAAATCTCTCGATTGCCTGTGCAGCTGAGTCAGCCGCGGGTAAATCTTGTTCGTCGAGAGCGAGCAGGCTCACGGCGGAGGGAAGAACCTTTTTGAGTTCTGGAATGAGCGACTTTCGGGTGGCCAGAGCGACTTTGCGGTTGTCGGCAGCTGAGCAAATTTTGTTGAGAGCACTGAGAAGTTGTGAATCAGAGGCGCGAGCCTCTCCGAGCACGTCGATCACGCAGACGTCCGGTTGGCGATCATGAGGGCGCCAGCAATCTCGAACATTCAACGAGGGTTGATCAGCAAGCAGTGTTGAAAGGCCAACGACTGTTATGTCGTACTTGAGCCGGAGCCAATGACCGTGGGCGCGTGCCTCAGAGCCCGTAATCCATTTTGAGGTTCCTGAGGCGTCGGCCAATGCCCCATCAAGGGTCTGCGCCCATTTTGCAACAACAAGAGGCCGTCCTAGTCGGTGCTGAAAGAGAAAAGGTAAGTTCCACGCTGTGGCCGCGGTCCGGCCAAGTCCAACGCTTAGGCTTTTGACTTCTTTTTTTACAAATTGAAGACCGCGCCCCCCCACCAATGGATTCGGGTCGGAAACTGCAACGTACAAATTGGAAATCCCAGCGTCCCGAAAAAGCTCACAGCAGGGAGGCTGGCGCCCGTGGTGAGAACAAGGCTCGAGTGTGACGTAGGCATCCAGATCGTGGGTTGATGCACCTTGGTTCCTGAGTGTTTCAAAGGCGACCCGCTCGGCATGTCGGCCGCCAAACTTCTCGGTGGCCCCCGAAGCAACAATTTTTCCATTTTGGGTCAGAAGACAGCCGACAGCCGGATTGGGGTTTGTGTGGCCTACCCCGTGCATGGATTCGATAACGGCTCTGAGCATGAATTCTTCTGGGGACTTAGGGGGCTCACCTGCATGTGGCCCGGACACGCTGGTCCTGATGTGTCCGCCAAAGCCGAATCCCTGTGGCAGGCGGAGGATCTGTTTGTTCTGAGTTTCAAGAGACATCCGGCTTGCCTTTCGTTGGATGCGGTGCTAGCCCAGCCAGTCGAAGAGGTCCTGACTGGTACGGTGGGCAAGGCTTTGGTCGGCCGTCCCCGCTCTGGTTTTGACCATGAGATAACCGCGGAATTTCCGCATAAAGCATGATTGGAGCACTAACATGCAACAGACCGCACAGCAACGCGAAGAGCTCATCGCTAAATTCAAGCGCCATGCAAGCGACACAGGTTCAACTGAAGTTCAAGTTGCCCTTCTGACCGAGCGCATCAACACCCTCACGGAACACTTCAAAGTTCACAAGAAAGACTTTGCTGGTCGTCGTGGTCTTTTGAAGCTCGTCAGTCATCGTCGCTGCTTGCTCGACTACCTTCGCCGTCAAGATGAAGGCCGCTACACAACTCTCATCGGCGCTTTGAACATCCGTAAGTAATTCACTCACGGGCTTGTTAAAGGAAGAACCCCTCGTGGGTTCTTTTTTTTTATGTGTGTAGTTCAACTTCGTCGGCAAGAACTTGTCCGAGATGTGCAACCCACTGCTCTGAGAAATCGAAACGCAAACCGCTTGCCTCAAAGAGTTGAGGCAGTGAGCGCTGTGCGCCCAAACTCAGTCCGTTGATATAGTTTCCAACGGCTTGCCGATAATTTTTTCGACTTTCCGTCCACAACTCCACGGCACCTAATTGAGCAATGCCGTAGTCAATATAGTAAAAGGGAGATGTGATGGGATGCGGTCGGCTGATCCAGCCCAGTTCTTCGAAGTCCTCAATTCCAGTCCAATCCATTCCAGGTCTGTAGCGGGCAGAGAGGTCCTTCCACAGCGCGTTTCGATCGGCAGGATCAATGAGTTCTTCGCTGTAAACGACGTGTTGCCATTCATCGATCATGGCCATGAAAGGCCAAAATTGGAGTGCGTTAAAGCAATGCAGAGCCCATGCTTTGTTGGCATCCCCAGCGCGCGGCCAGAATTCGTTGAGGAAGGGTTGAGCCAGAAACTCAAGGCCCATCGATGCCACCTCGCAGAATTCAAGACCTGGATGACGCACCAGCGAATTTTTAATTTGCAAAGAAGCCGAACCGTGAAGTGCATGGCCAAATTCGTGCAGAAGTGTAAACGCATCACGAAAATGTCCAGCAAAATTTCCAAAGATGAATGGTGTTCCCGTTTCGGGAAGCGCCACGCAAAAGGCTCCCGGAGCCTTCATATCGCGCGGATGTACATCGATGCAGCCGCGCTGCAGAAGGTTTCTGTAAAAAGTGCCGAAGCCTTTGTGAATGTTGCTGACAATACGTTCGCCGGCTTCAATCATTGCTCCAACATCGCCCTGTGCAGGAAATTCAGTCGGCATCAGACGCGGCCAGACACCAACATCCCATGGGCGCAAAGTGGGTGTACCAAGGCTGAGCAGCTGTCGGCTTTGCAGATTGTTGACCAAGGGTGTGATCGTTTTTTCAATGCTTGTGCGCAAGACCTGACAATCATTTGCTGAATAATCGAAACGTCCAAGGTCGGTGAAACACAACTCCACATAGGATGATGCACCGGCCACTTTGGCTTGTTGAAGACGATTCTTGAGGAGTTGAGTGAAGAGGTCTTCGAGCCAGTCTGCAGATTCTTTGATGCGACGCCAATGAGCTATAAAGGCTTCGCGGCGAATTTCAGGCCGAGGGTCATTCAGCTTTCCAATAACAATTCCAATCGGTGTTTGTCTGCCAAAATAAGTACATGTTGCCGATGAGGAAAAAGTCTTAAACTCGCGGATGAGTCGATTTTCCTCAATTTGCAGTGCTCCGAGTCCGGCCGAAGTCAGGCGCCGGCGCGTGAGAAGTTCATCTTTGATCTTGCCGCGGTCGTCCGCATGCATAGCTCCCCGCCACTCGGAATTTAAGTAGATGTCCATCAGCGCGGCACGCGATTCGATCAGCTGTGAAAGAATATTCGCCTCGAAAGCTTGAAGGCGTTCAAGTGTTTTTTGATTGCGACTTTCCAGAGAAAACAGGAGGTCCAAGCGTGTCTGAATTTCGTTTGTTGCATCAGACAATTCCAAAAACAGTCCGAACCAGCGCGAGGCAGACTCGAAATCAATCGGAGTATTTGTTTTGAGATCGCAAATCATCTGGGCCACGATGTTTTTGTCCTCGGGATCAAAATTCGCGGGCAGATATTTGTAGATCTTAGGGGACTGTGTGGGTAATGAATCCAAAGTGATCCTCAGAAAAAACAGGAAGAGACGGTAGACTCTTTGGCGATTTCAGCAGAGTCCCCTCTGTTAGATAGGACCATTATGCTTTTTTCCGTTTGTGATGCAGCTGCACTGAAAAATAAAACCCTGTTGAATTGTGTTGGTGGTACAACGGCAAGCGAGGGTTGGAAGCTGGTTCCTAGAAGCGCTCCCGATCGAGTTCTGAGCTGTTGTCCTCGCGTTTTTCGAAATGCGGGTGTGATAACCTGCATCATGAGTACAACGTCTTTTTCCAATTTCCCCCACCATCCAAGAACAGGGATGAGTTGATTTTGGTTGTTCATTGTGAACGAGAAATCGGGGTTATTGGCTTCGTAAGACAATTCGGTCGTCATGAATCCTTCGAGGTCCTTGAGCGGGCCGCGTGCGAAATAGCGTTCGGGAATAAAGCGAACAGGCAGAGCTGTTGTCTGCACATAGCGCGAGTCTGATCCGATGGGTGAATAAATCCAAGCGAGATGCAAGCCTGAATAAAAAGTAGAATCCGAAATTGTCAGACCAGAGATATTTCCAGCGCCCTCGAATATAACTTTTTCGGAATTGCTCTTGCTAAAGATTCGCCGCAGCGAAACCTTCGAATTACCGTTGAGTCCGGAGGGTTCGGCATCGGCTTGCGCAATGCGCGGCTGAACAATCGTGACTGCGACGGGCTCGCCGCTATTTTCAAGAGAGACAAAACCCGTCGGTTGCAGACTTTCACCTCGAGGCTTGAAGCTGGAGATCAGGCGTGCTGAGTTGTCGCTGAGACCCACTTGAAACCACCGAAAAACACTGTCGTCGTCTTGGCTCATTCCGCTGTCGTCTGAAGCCGTGCTCCGAACAATGATGTTCGCGTATCCAGAGACGATGGGTAAACTCGGCCAGATTTGCTGAACGGACTCAGACTCTGGAATGGGGAGTACGCTGCGATAATTCCGCCCGCCCGACAACACTTCAACGAGTCCGCTGTAAAGTTCGGAGTTGTTCATCTTGACGCGGCTCATGTACCAACGGTGTCCTTTGACGTCCTCGAACGTCTTGAGATCGCTCACACGTGGAGAGCCCTTAAGGCCCATGGCGATTCCGTCGCCATTGAAGGTGAAGTCATTCAGCAGAGGTTGATAGACCGTTCGCGGGCCCGAGCGCAGAAGCGCCTCATAAATAAGAGCCCATCGATTTTCAGCTTTAATCACCTGAGCTTGTCCGACGTCTCCCGGAATCGTCCATTCATTGGCGTTCAGCCGGCATTCAATGATTTTTGAGGACTGAACAAGGTTCCTGATTTCTTCTTTTTGGTCTGCTGAGCGTGACGAGGAGGCGTACTTTGGGGTTGATGTGCATGACAGGGATATGAGGCTGAGCGCAAAAATGCAGTGTCGCGTCACCTTGGATGGACACAGGTAGAAACTCAGGAATGAACAAAATTTCCCATCGGATGTCATGCTTTAGTTCCAGATTGAAAAAGATTCCCAAATGCCACTTTGGTTCTTCCCTCGAGTTCCGACATGAAGCCGGAACGTCCGGAAGGAGAATACCGTGACACTTCACATTATGGCAGTGATTTTAAACAACTCAACAGGATCGCCAAGGCGGTTGACCGCCCTCCGTGCACTTGCGGGTCTGTTTGCCGTGATGCTCATGGGTCTTTGCACAACATCCTGTGCCACTCTTCCCGAGAAGAGGAAGGATTTGGGTGTGTCGGTGATTCTTCCATTCATGCGGATGGACGGCGCGGAATGCTACTATTTGGATGATTTCATGCCGACACCAGACAATATGGTGTTGGGCAAAAGTTCGGGATTGCACCTGCGCTACTACACGTTTCGCTCGGCAACCTACAAGACTTTTGAGTCTGAACGGGTAATGCTTGCTTTTTACAGCCGAGATAACAGATGTTGGTCACTGTTTGAGGAATACTCGTCGGGCCGTTTTTAAGCCTAACGCTCTGCCTCTCTGCCCGTGTGATGATTATGAATTCTTTTGAAAACAGACTTAGAAAAAATTTAAAGACGCTTCGTCCGTGGGTGGAGAAGTTTCCCTGCACGGCTTATCGCGTTTATGATCGCGACATACCCGAATTCGCCGTTTCGGTGGATATTTATGGAAAGTATGTTGTTGTTTATAGATACCTCAACAAGCAATATCAGGAGCGTGACGACGCTTATTTTGAAACGATCCTGACCGGCCTCAAGGCCGTATTTGACGTTAGTGACGAGCACATATTTATTAAAGAACGTGCACGTCAAAAGGGCTTATCCCAATATCAAAAGGTGTCCCAGACCGGTGTGAAGACCGAGGTGATCGAAGGACCACTCAATTTTGTTGTCAATCTCTCAGATTATCTGGATACAGGATTGTTTCTCGACCATCGCGCATCGCGCCGTTGGGTTCGCGAAAACTCTTCTGCAAAAAGAGTCCTGAATTTATTTTGCTATACGGGAACAGTGAGTGCGAATGCTATACATGGCGGTGCAACAGAAGTTGTCTCGGTTGATTTGAGTGCGACATATCTTGACTGGGCGGTCGAGAATTTCAAATTGAATGGGATGGAATCAAGATTGCATCCAGTTGTCAGAGCAGATGTTCTAACGTGGCTTTCAGCGCTTCCAAAGTCCGAGAAATTCGATTTAATTTTTCTTGATCCACCATCATTTTCAAATTCAAAAAAAATGAAAGATGATTTTGACGTCCAACGCGATCATGAATGGTTGGTGCAGGTTTGTATGGACCATTTGAATCCGCTTGGGACGCTCTTCTTTTCGAACAATCTCAGAAGTTTTAAGCTGAGTTCGAAAGTGAGCGAGTATTATAGGTGCGTCGACATTACAAAAAAGACACTGCCATTCGATTTTAGAAATGATTTGATTCACCATGCATGGCTGTTTAGTAAGTAACGCAGACAAGAAATAACGGAAACTAAATTCCTTCCTCATTGGCTTTTTCCATAGGCTCACCGGAGTCATCTGCTTTCTCCAGAGCCTGAGCCAAAGTAGGATCACCAACACCATAAATTGTTCGAATACGGGTAATGTCGCCTTTGCTCAGCCGCCGCGTGATCATACCCTCGCCAATGAAAAGCGAGGGGTTCATGACGCTGAATCGATCGTCGGTATCTTTCACATGGGTGAGTCCGAGCAGGTGTCCAAGTTCATGCAGCGCGAGGCTTTCCATGTCTACAATGATTCTTTTACCTTCGCTGAACTCTTCGAGTGAATTACCAAAGACATAAAACTCAGCGTTGTATCGAATGTCCGCCTTCACTATCGCGCTCGGGTCACTGGGTGAGTTTTCCCAAATGGTGGTTGCCAAAACGCTGTTGGGTTTTCCTGTGGCGCCGAACCAATTAAAATCGAAGTAGTTCCCATTCCGTCCATCGCTCAGTGGTTCATAGAGCTGGCGGAAATCAGCACCTTTTTTGGTTTCGTTGCCGTCGTAAGCAAAGAGCGTTTTGCCGACCGCAAGTTCCCATGATTTCATCGCGGATTGGAGTTGTTTAACAACTGTCTGGTCGATTTCGCTGCTCGTGACGAAACGGATCGGGAGAGATCTCTTCCATCCAGCCGGACTGTGAACGCCTTTGAGCTGCCCTGAACTCAAATTAGCCCCGCTGGATTGTGTGTTGGGTCGGTCTATTTTGTCTTCAGCGTCACCGTGCACCGAGATTCGATAGGATTGGGCACCACAGGCCACGAAACCGCCCATGA
>CAYWSV010000026.1:0-8170 GCA_964460155.1 uncultured Oligoflexia bacterium
TATTGTACGCAGCACCCGTGAGGACCGCTTTGCTATCGCATCCCTGAACCACCACTTTTGCGGTTCCTTCGCCCGAAACGGGAGCGGGTATTTTTGGTGCTTGTGGGTTTCGATTGTCGTTGCGGTGAGAGTTGCGACTGCGTGCCATTGCCGGAGAGGCAACCATCAGGGCGGTTCCAACGAGCATGCTCGCGAGAAGAGGCTTGCGAACGCGGGACAGGGAACTAGGACGCCATGAGAACATGCGGAACCTCCGGTCTGTCTTGATTGAGTGTTTTAAAAACACCTTTTTCAGCCGGCTCAAGGCGTACCAAAGGGCATAAAATCGGTCAATACAAGATCTTTGAAATATTTATAGACACTAAAATGTCACAATATCATGGGGGCTTAAGATTATTTCGGGTTAGTTTTGGAGTTTTCTGGCGACTGTTTTCCTTGCGGCAATGGTTCCGTGGAGCGCATCGCACACCAGTTTGGAATTCCATCAGTGTCTCGCAGAGTCCATTTTGTTTCCCCGCGTGTTATTTCTGCCGCAAACACAATTGCGTTTTGTCCTTCGCCGATCTGACGACCGCGCACTTTGATGACGTCACCTTTTTTGAGTTTCAAATCCTGTTCTTGAACATACCAAATAGGTCCAAGATGTACGGTGGTCAAAGAGCTTCCGGTTTTGAGAATGATTTTGCTTCCGCGTGTCATTCCTTGTGCCGGTGTGAAGGGGCCAATATCTGCAACCGTTCCCTCGAGAGTCACATCTTTTCCGCTAAAATATTGCCTTCCGTAAGGTCCTCCGTAGTGCCAGCCTCCCATCATCATTCCCATTCCCATGGTCGAAACTTGAGAGTTACGGACCACAGGTTGGTGATTAAAAGTTGCAGCTTGCGCTGGAGCTGAAGCAAAAATTGATGCGACAATATAAAGGCGAACAGTTGCAGTCATGTCGGATACCTCCGCTCAGGCCGATTTTTTATGTTCTGACCCTGACTCTTTTTTGCCTTCAATTTTTACTTCGCTGCCGTGTGATGAGCTTTCAATAATGTTGATTTTTTTCTTCTGGGCGAGTTCGACTTTCGGAAGTGTGAGAGTGAGAACTCCCGCGTCAAAGTTCGCTTGAATTTTTTCTACGTTTACGTTTTCGGGCAACTGAATCCGTCGTTCAAAAGCACCCAACCGGCGTTCATGATATTGAGTTCCACCTTTTTCGGTTTTGCGTTCGCTTTTGCGCTCGCCCCAAACGCTGACTGTGTTGCCCATGACTTCGACGTTCACGTCTTTTGCGTGCAAACCTGGAAGGTCAATGCAGACGTGATAATGGTCATCACTTTCCATCAAATCGCATGGAGGTTCGAAGGTTTGGAGAACACCTTCGCGTGCGCCGATATCAGAAAACTCATTCATAAAATCCTCGATAAGTCGGTCCATGCGGCGAAAGAAATTGGATGACAGTGGTGAGGTCAAAATACGAGATGGTACAAGTGCTCGATTGCGCCAAACATCAATATTACTCATTTCTTTTTTCCTCCTGATTTGAATGAGGCAAAAGAAATTTAATGTGACCCCGATGCTGAATCGAGGCTTGTTGCGTGATTATAACGTAAGAATTTTTGAAGGGGTTAAGCTTAAATTATATGAGCTCAGGCCAAAGGATTTTAGCCCCAAGCTCGCGCGCCCGAAGGGCGATCGGGTCATCGGGAAGCGCGGTCAGAATCTCTAAACCGTCTGCCACCAGAGCAATTGTGTGCTCAAATTGCGCACTTGGTTTGCCGTCCGGCGTGACAGCCGTCCAACCGTCTTTGAGCATTTTGCTGCGCCAGTCTCCACCGTTGATCATCGGTTCGATGGTAAAACACATGCCGCGCACAAGTTTCGTTCCCGTGCCCGGACGTCCGTAGTGAGTAATTGCGGGCTCTTCGTGAAAAACGCGTCCTATTCCATGTCCGACAAAATCTCGGACAACGCTGCAGCCCCGCGATTCAGCATAGGTTTGAATCGCATCGCCAATGTCGCCAACCCGCACGCCATGAGAGCAGACTGCCAGTGCACGTGCCAGAGATTCAGCCGAAGTTTCCGTGACAAGTCTGCGGTCGTCGGGAACATTCGAGCCCACGTAGAACGTTCTCGATGTATCACCGAAATAACCGTTGAGGGTGACCGTCACGTCGATGTTGATGATGTCGCCTTCGGAGAGTTTCACATCGGGGTGCGGAATACCGTGACAGATGACGTCATTGATGCTGGTGCATACCGACTTGGGGAATCCCTTGTAATTGAGCGGACTGGGATAAGCACCGTGCGACACGATGTAGTCATGAACAATCGTGTTAATCTCTTCTGTCGAAATTCCGGGCTTCACGAATTGGCCGACGTCACGCAGTGTTTCCGCCGCAAGCCGCCCAGCAGCCCGCATCATTTGAATATCTTCTGTTGACTTGAGTTTTGCCACGATTTCAGGCTCCGAATGCGTTCAGGACGGTTTTCACCGACTCAAGATCCTGTGTACCTGCTGTTGCGGCGTTGTCGAGTGTTTTTTTGCACAAGCCCTGCAAAACCGATCCCGTTCCGACTTCGAGCCAGAGGGTGGGTTGTTCGGACGACGCAAGTCCATCAAGGGTTTGGGTCCAAAGGACGGCACTCGCAATTTGTTTAACCAAGTGCATCCGAGTGTAGTCATGACCAAGGTATTTTTTGGCGTCGACATTCGCATAGATTGGTGTTTTTAGGGGATTTAGAGAAACCTTCTCAAGATAGTCCTGCATTTCGCGTGCGGCAGGTTGCATGAGGCTCGAATGGAAGGGTGCGCTTACGGGCAGAGGCAAACCGCGCCCGAGTTTTTCGGCTGCAATGCGGGCCACCGCCGCATCGACAGCGTCTTTGTGACCGCTCAGAACTATTTGCGAGCGAGAGTTGAAGTTTACGGGCTCGACGCTCGAGTTTGCTGAGCTGATTTCCCGGCAGATTGCGACTACTTTTTCAACTTGGGTGCCGACGTAGGCAGCCATAGCTCCCATGCCCACCGGAACAGCCCGTTGCATCGCCTGACCACGAAAGCGGACGGCTTTCAGAGCATCGCTGAAATTCAGTGCACCTGCACAAACAAGAGCTGAGTACTCGCCCAGACTGTGTCCCGCGACAGCGACCACGCCCTTGAGGTTTGCGCGTGTCGCGAGAACACGATGAGTGGCAACGCTGCTCGCCAGCAAAGCAGGCTGAGTGTACTCTGTTAAATTGAGTTGTTTCTGCGCGTCTTCGAAACACAGCCGCTCCATCGAGTAGCCCAGTGCGTCGGAGGCTTCGGCGAGGGTCTCGCGGTATTCGGAGAAGTTTTCGGCAAGTTCGCGTCCCATACCAACGGACTGGCTTCCCTGACCCGGAAAAAGCAAAACAAGACGTGAGCTATCCACGAAACAACCCCCTTATAATCAGATAGAACAGGTGTTACCGATGACTTACACGCAACAATCCCCCACCGGCAAGCGCATGCTTCTTCTTTTGCGCAAACTGCGTGCGCGGTTTGTGCGATTGTGGCTGAGGTTATTTGGGCCCCGCTGGACCGTGGGATGTTTGGTTCTTGTACGCGATGAGTTGGGACGTATTTGCTTGCTGAAGCATCGGGGGCGGGTGCGGCCTTGGGGGCTGCCGGGGGGAATTATTGGGTGGCCCGAGGCACCCAGAGACGGACTCGTCCGCGAGCTCCATGAGGAATTGAATTGGTCGGTCGACAAAACAAGCTCGGGCCCTGTGACTCTGAATATTGTCGACACCTGTGTCAGCGAGAACTTTGCTCTTCTTGAATTGGTTTATTCAGCTCATCGCCCGGTTTCGCCCCTCGAGGTTGCCGCTTGGGTTCCTCAAGCCTCTGAAATTACCGAGATCGGTTGGTACACTGAGGCAGATATTTTGGCTGAAGAGGGTCTGCTTGAGCGCCCTCGCACTCTCATATTGCGCGTGTTGCGCGGCACTTAGCACTGTCATAAACCATTGACGTTCGATTTTAACGTCCGCTTGTCCGGAGGATTGTCTTTTGAGCTCACAAGTTAGTGTTTCATTGCCCGATGGCTCCACCCGTACTCTTCCTTCGCCCTGCACTTTGGCGGACGTGGCCGCCAACATTGGACCGGGCTTGGCACGCAACGCGGTCGCCGGAAAAATCAACGGACAGCTGACCGACTTGAGCACCGAACTTAAAGGTGGCGAGAAGATCGAGATTGTGGTTGCGAATTCTCAAGATGGTCTGGAAATCATCCGACACTCAACAGCTCACCTGATGGCCATGGCTATTCAGGATGTTTTTCCCGGCACACAAATCACGATTGGTCCAGTCGTCGAGAATCAGTTTTACTACGACGTCAAACCTCCTGAGGGTGTTAAAATCAGTTCCAACGATTTCGAAAACATCGAGAAAAAGATGCAGGAAATTGTTGCGAAGGATTTCAAGGTCATGCCCAAGGTGGTGTCACGTGATGACGCAACCCAACACTTTTTGAAAATCGGTGAGAAATTTAAGGCAGAAATTGTGCAAGATATTCCTGCCGATCAGGCCATCAAAATTTATGAAATGGGTGGTTGGGGAGACCTCTGCCGCGGTCCACATGTACCAAGCACGGGCAAACTTGGTGCATTCAAATTGATGAGCATCGCCGGTGCCTATTGGCGTGCCAACAAAGACAACGATCAACTCACTCGAATTTATGGAACTGCATGGGCAAATAAAAAAGATCTCGATGCCTACCTTCACATGCTTGAGGAGGCTAAAAAGCGTGACCATGTGTTGCTCGGCAAGCAGCTCGAACTTTTCACCCTGATTCCCGAATCGGCTGTGGGCGCGCCGTTTTTCCTTCCCAACGGAGCAAAGCTTTTTGTTCTGTTGCAAAACTACATTCGCCGTAAGCAGGCAGAATTTGGATTCCGCGAGATTCACACTCCACAGGTGATGAACGTTGATTTGTGGAAAATGAGCGGACACTACGACAACTATCGTGAGAACATGTTTTTCACGCAGGTTGATGAACAACAGTACGCAATCAAGCCGATGAGCTGCCCTGCGCACGTTAAGGTCTTCCAAACTGGTTTGCGCAGCTATCGTGAGCTTCCGCTTCGCTACGCCGAATTTGGTGTGGTGCACCGCAACGAGTTGAGTGGAACGGTTCATGGTTTGACGCGCGTGCGACGTATTACTCAGGACGATGGTCACATTTTCTGTACCCCTGAACAAATTCAGCACGAGATGAAATTGGCCCTGCGATTCGTTCGCGAAGCTTATCGTGACCTGACATTTGATGAAGTTAAATTTTACCTTTCAACTCGCCCCGAAAAACGCGTTGGTGCGGAAGAATTGTGGGATACCGCCGAAAATGCCCTTGTTGAGGCGCTTAAGGGCGAAGGAATTGATTACATTCTGAACCCCGGAGACGGTGCATTCTACGGCCCCAAAATCGACATCAAGGTCAAAGATGCAATTGGTCGTTTCCACCAATGCGCAACAATTCAGCTCGACTTCCAGACAGCAGGTCGTTTGGGTGCGTCGTATATCTCGGCAGCGAACAAGCACGAAGTTCCGGTGATGATTCACCGCGCCGTTTTAGGTTCTGTTGAGCGCTTTATGGGCGTGTTTATCGAGCACACCGCAGGTCATTTCCCATTGGGTCTCACTCCAATTCAGGCGCGCATCGTGACCGTGAAGGAATCATGCGTGGAGTGGGGTGAACAGGTCCGGCAGCAACTTTTTGCTGCGGGTATCCGTGTGGACACCGACTTCAGCAATGACACTCTTTCGGCCAAAGTACGCGAGGCTCAGGTCAGCAAGATTCCCTACATGCTGGTTATTGGCGATAAAGAAGTCGAGAATCGCACTCTGACGCCTCGTTATCGCGATGGTAAGAATCGCGAAGCGATGTCGCCGCAAGCCTTTGCAGCATTGGTCAAAGAGGAATGTGGAGTGTTTTGGGGGATCGACGTTAATCAAAATTGAGTCGTTCGGATTTTTCTGTTTTTTCTTTTTGAGTCATCGATTGAAAACCAAGGAGGATTTCATGATTTCGCGCAACCGTTTTTTTACAGCCATGGCTCTTGCATGCGGATTTGTGTTCTCGAGTGCAGGATTCGCGAGCGAGCAGAAATCGGCGCAGAAAGTTGAAAAGAGCGAGAAGAAGCCAGCAACATCTAAAGAATCAAAAAAGGATAAATCCCAGTCGAAAGAGGTGAAGAAAGTGAATCCAAATGCAGTGACGGTGACCATGGTCACAAACAAGGGAAAAATTAAGCTCGAGCTCGATAAAGAAAAAGCACCAGGAACGGTTGAGAATTTTGTCAGCTATGTGAAGGCAGGGCATTATGACAAAACGATTTTTCACCGTGTCATCGACAAGTTCATGATTCAAGGTGGTGGCTTCGATGAAAAAATGGCTCAAAAGCCCACCAAGGCACCCATTAAAACTGAAGCATCGAATGGCCTGAAGAACGTTCGCGGAACCATTGCGATGGCGCGCACCAACGATGTGAATTCAGCAACAGCTCAATTCTTTATTAATCTTGTTGACAATCCTTATCTCGACTTTCCCAATAACGGCGGCTACACCGTGTTCGGAAAAGTGACCGAAGGTATGTCCGTGGTCGATGAAATTGGTGTCACCAAGACTTCGACTTTTGGCATGCACAGCGATGTGCCTGTGAAGCCGATTGTCATTGAGTCGGTCAAGATTGACTGAACATCTTAAGCCGGCTCTGCCGGCTTAATTTTTTTCGAAGTGAACTATCTGGTTTAAATCAGAATCCTGAAAGTTGTTTTTGGATCGCGCTGTCGATGTTCTTCTCAGTGCTTTTTCAATGACAAAATCGACCAGAGTGCCGTCGGGTCTTTGGATATACCCCTTGAGTCCTTCTCTGATACCGTCATCCGCACCCATATTAATTGTCGCATTGGTTGAATTGAATTTAAGAATGAGGCCCTTGCGCTCGGTGCCCATAAAAGGCGAGGACGAAGCCGACAGGCTGTACCCTCCTCCTGAATCTGCTTGGTCTGCATACACTCTGACCCAAACTGTTCCCGGCTCTCGCACAACCAGTTTATCTTGCGCAGAAAGCTCAAAACTTAAACCAGTGGGAGTGATGCATTCCGCTTTCACCCCTTGTGCTTGATTCAGTGACTGGAATTTGAATTGAAGTGTTTCGGAATTGGCGACTTCATATTTGTACCAATCGGTTCGATTTCCATCTCTGTAACTCACCGCGCCTTCGCGTGGTTGAGCATTGACAAGCAGTTGCGCACCATCACGCTTCTTGTCTGGCCCAGACAAAGCATCGGGATCTTCAGGCTGAAATCGTGCAGCAATAGCAGCATTAACGACCTGACCCTGTAGCGGCTCAAGAACCATGTAGTACGTTCCTGCTCCAACGTTCAGCGTGACATTGACAGGCGATTTAGGCGCCAGATCAAGGTCTTTTTGAAAGATCGTTCGACGGCCATTTTCGTTGCGAACGTTGATTTTAATCTTACCGCTGTTGTCGTTTGATTGCAGACCTATGGTCAGTACGCCCGGGGTCAGGACGACAATCTTGCGCCATGGGTTTGATGATGTTTCTGTCTGCGGCGAGAGTTGAAGTGCTGCCGACTCTCCCCAAGAGATTGGAATGGCCGTGTTGACTTGCGGAGGCGCAGATTCACATGCCGCAAGCATGAAAAGTGCGCCGCATACGATGAGCGGCATTTTTGCACTTTTCCGTCCTGTGGTTAGTTTCGCTTTCATCACGAACTTCTGCTCCACTTAAATCCATCTGCGCGAACAACCCGCGGTTGAGTTATCGGGCAGTTTTGGGTTCATCCGAGGGGTTGCCAATAAACCGCCAAAAAAGACTCTTAGCGTGCCGTTTTTGCCCAGTGCGCAGCAGGCGTGAATCTGTTTCCGTACTTGGATGCCATCTCTGTCAGTGTTTGTGAAACTCGGGCATACCCGAGCTGCTGAGCATAATGGAATGGGCCACCGAGGAACGGCGGGAAACCAAGCCCAAAAATAGCACCCAAGTCACCCACGTCTGGACTGCTGATGATACCCTCATCCAAACACCGTGCAGCTTCATTCATAAAGACGTACAAACAGCGGTCGGCGATGTCTTTCATGTCGAAATGTTTACGGTCATCGCCATGCTTGAGGTGTTTATAAATGGACGTGTCAGG
>CAYWSV010000026.1:8191-25652 GCA_964460155.1 uncultured Oligoflexia bacterium
AAAGCCACGGCCGTTTTTTCGGCCCTTACGGTCTTCGGCAATAATCGACTCCAACTCAGCAGGAATCAAAAGACGATCGGCGAACGCGTCCTTGAGTACTGTAATGATGTGCGCTCCCACATCGATTCCCACTTCATCGAGAAGTGTAATGGGTCCAACCGGCATTCCGAAACGCTCGAGTGCAGTATCAATGGCCTCGATGCTCGCACCCTCTGTGAGAATATTGAGAGCCTCGGCAATCAGAAAGGCAAGAATGCGCGTTGTATAAAAACCCGGACCGTCTTTTACAACGATAATATTCTTGCCCATCTTGTTGGCGAGCTCAAAAGCTGCACTGCCTGCTCGGCCCGACGTCTTATCGGTGGTGATGATTTCCACAAGCGGCATCTTGGGCACAGGTGAGAAGAAGTGCATGCCTACAACGTTTTCTGGCTTACGTGCTGCTGCAGCAATGCGCGAGATCGGCAGGCTTGATGTATTCGATGCAAAAATAAAATCATCGTTGCGGAACGTCGCTTCGCATTTTTTAAGCATGTCATGTTTAACGGCAATGTCTTCGAACACGGCCTCAATCACAATTGGACTTCCTGCAAGACTTTCAAGAGAGGTCGTCGGCAAAACCCGACCCATTGCAGCGTCGCGATCAAATCGCTTGATACGGCGCTTTCTCATTCGTTCATCAAAGTAGGATTGAACGGATTTGAGTCCGCGTTGAATACCGGAGCCGTCGCGATCCAATAGTCCGCAACGAATATTTTTTTCAGACAAAACGGTGGCAATGCCGCTACCCATCAAGCCTGCGCCAATCATTCCAACAAAAGTATCGCCCGAGAGCAATGGCTCGAGGACTGTTTCCCTTGCGTCTTTTTGCGCATCTGCATCGAAAGGATTCTTCTTGGCAGCAGTAATGAGTCTGAAAATATGAACAAGAGATCGGCTTTCAGGAGTCACAACAAGATCGCCAAAAAGTTTGGCTTCAATGCGTAGTCCTTCAGCTAGCGGACGAGTCAGTCCTTTCATGAGTGACTCGAGTGCCTTTTTGGGTGCCGGATAAAATCCCTTTGTGTTCTTTTCAATTTGTTCGAGTGTCTTCCGCTCGATTATCGCTCGGCCGATGGGGTTTGTTTCCAAGGCGAGTTTCTGAACGTCTATTCCAGACACATCGCTTGCTTTCATTTGTCCGAGGAATCCAAGTGCAGATTGTTTTTTATTAGCAGAGATAGGCTGAGACTTCTTGCAAAGCTCAACAGCTTTTCTCAGGAGAATATTTTCTGGGACAACTTCGCTCACAAGGCCGAGCTTCAAAGCTTTCTTTGCATCAACTTTCTTACCTGTCAGAATCAAATCGAGTGCAGGTGCAACACCAATCACTCGAGGCAGGCGCTGAGTTCCACCACCACCGGGAAGAAGACCCAGCTGAATTTCTGGAAGTCCAAGCTGAGTCGATGAATGTGATGAACAGATGCGGTAGTGGCACGCAAGAGCAAGTTCTAAGCCTCCACCAAGACAAACTCCATTAATTGCAGCAACTGAAGGAACGTGTGCATCAGCAAATTTTTGGAAGACTGCATGCAGTGCAGCCGAAGCTTCTTCGCCTGCTTGCTGAGTTGTGAGCGTATCAAAAATGCTGATGTCGACACCGGCAGCAAAGCATGCAGGTTTTGAGGACGTGAAAACCAAACCAGCAATCGTTGGTTCAGCGAGTGCTTGAGAGAGAATTCCATCGAGGTCAGAAAGAATGTCGCGCGAAAACGCGTTCATTGATTTTGATTCGTCGTGAAAGTCCACAATGCAGACATTGTCTTGCCACGAAACACGAAGAGTTTTTGTTGATGATTGGATGTTTTTCTGTGTCATCGGGGGTCATCCTTTAGTGTTGTGGAGCTTCAAGAAGCATTGCTTGTCCCATGCCGCCGGCAGCACAAATGGCGACAATCGCGTAGCGTGAACCCGTGCGTTGAGCGATGCGCAAAGCGCGTCCGACCAAACGTCCACCGGTTGCACCAAACGGGTGACCATACGCAATAGAGCCTCCGTCGATGTTCATCTTCGAACGATCAATCACTCCAAACGCACCCTCGAGTCCAAGTTTTTCCTGACAGAAGCGTGTGTTGGACATTGCATCGAGACAACTCAGAACTTGCGCTGCAAAAGCCTCGTGAATTTCGAAGACACCAATGTCAGAAAGTTTCAAATTGTGTTTCATGAGCAGCTTCGGAATGGCGTAGGCCGGACCAATCAACAGCTGGTCTTTAGGATCAGCGGCAGCGGTCACAGAATCGACTACGTAACCCAGAATAGGAAGTCCGTGTTCAACTGCGTAGTTGGAGTTGGCTAGAAGAACTGCAGACGCACCATCTGTAAGCGCACTCGAGTTTCCGGCGGTCAGTGTTCCGTTGCGCTTGTCGAATGCAGGCTTGAGCTTGGCCAAGGCTTCGAGTGATGTGTCGCCGCGCACAAGGTTATCGGCCTCCGTGTAGTTTTCTTTGTTTTGGCCAGACCACACAGGAACAATTTCGTCTTTTAAATAACCTTTTTCGATTGCTGCGGCCGCGCGGTGATGACTCAGCATGGCGAGTTCATCTTGCCGTTCACGAGTGATGTCGTTCTTCACGGCCATCTGCTCACCATGTTCTCCCATTGTGAAGCCCGTATAAGGTTCAGCAAGAGCGGGTGGCTTTGGTAGAAAAGCCTTTGGGTTGAACTCTGACAACATCAGAAGTTTTTCTTTGATTGTTTTTGTGCGTGAGAGGCGGGTGAGAAAGCGACGAGCATCATCTGAAAATGTGATTGGCACATCCGATAAGACTTCAACTCCGCCCGCAAGAACCATGCGGTTGCGTCCGGCAGCGATGGCGTCGGCTGCAAGTTGAACAGCCTGCAGCGAGCTCGCGCAAGCGCGGTTCAAGGTATAGCCAGCAACGGATTTAGGAAGTCCTGCAAATAACACAATGTCACGCGCAATATTTGGGTTTTTGGTTTGAGGTACAACCGCTCCCCAAATGCATTCGTCAATGTCCGACGCCTTTGCACCTGTTCGTGCAATCACTTCTGTTGCAGGCCTGAGGCTCAGGCTGAGTGGCGTTTCACGCTCAAAGACCCCAAATGAGCGCACAAAGGGTGTACGTACGGCACCGATAACGGCGACTCTTGGGGGAGTCTGACCAAGTTCAGATGACTCTGACGCATTTTTCTGTCGCTTTTGTCCCATGTCGCCACCCCTCGAAGAGTTGGAATGAATTTCGGGCCTAAAATTGTACGACAAAGATTATCGAAACTTGCGCGAGGGGCAAAGTCGCACTCTTGGCATCTGGCTGACATCGCTGTAACAAATAAGGGCCAAAATTGAGGCTACGAGAATCGTTTGCACGTTCAAAATGCATCCTTAGATGCGTCATCGCGCACGATTCACTGAAAACGTGTCAATATGCACTAATTAGTATCAAAGGAAGGTGAACTATGGGTCGTCATGCGACGGTTGCTGGGCGGATGGCAGCGAGTGCTGCAGCGCGGGGACGTGTTTTTACCAAATTGGCCCGCGAAATTATGGTGGCCGCGCGCACAGGAAGCGACCCGAATTTTAATTCCAAACTCCGGTTGGCCGTCGACCGCGCGCGCGACAACAACATGCCTAAAGACGTTATCGAACGTGCAATCAAAAAAGGCGCGGGTGAGCTCGAAGGAATGACCTTCGAGGAGATTACCTACGAAGGCTATGGTCCCGGTGGATCAGCCATCCTCGTCGAAGTTCTCACCGATAACCGCAACCGTACGAATCCCGAGCTGCGAAAGATCTTCACCAAAAATGGCGGCAACATGGGAGAAATGGGTTCGGTTGCGTGGATGTTCAAAAAGAAAGGTGTTCTGGACATCGCTTTGGGCAGCGTAACGGAAGACAAAGTCATGGAACTGGCACTTGATGCCGGAGCCGATGATGTTGTCGTCGAAGAGGGCTATGCGACTGTTTATACCGAATCAACAAGCTTTACGTCTGTGCGTGATGCGTTGGTTGCCGGCGGTCTGCAATTCGACAAAGCCGGCTTGGAAATGATTCCCGACACGCGCGTGTCACTTTCAGGAGAGAATGCCAAGAATGCTCTTGAGCTGATTGAGAAACTCTCAGATCAAGATGACGTTCAAGCGGTCTATCATAATTTCGACGTTGAAGAGTGAGTGATCTTCGACTGTCCGCTCTTCAGAATATCGGAAATTCCACCGAGCGAGCTAAGAACGCCTGAGGCTTCATAAGGAATAAAAACCTTATCGTTGGTCTTAGTGGTCATCTCGCCAAATTTTTTCAAGTATTCCATGGCAATCAGATACTGGACGGTGTCTGTCGCACTGCTTATGCGATCTTGACCACCGAGCGCTTCTCTCAGTGTGACAATCGCATTGGCCTGAGCTTTGGCTACAGCTTCAATTCCACGGGCTTCACCCTCTGCGCGCGCAATGAGAGCCTCTCTGTCACCCATGGCCTGATTGATTTTCTCTTGTTGTTCACCTTGAGAACGTTCGATACGACTTTGCTTTTCGCCTTCTGCATCGAGAATGCGACTCTGCTTTGAGCCTTCTGCTGACAAAACTTGTGCACGACGCTCGCGTTCGGCTTGCATTTGTTTTTCCATGGCCTGCTGAACTTCGAGCGGCGGGGTAATGTTGCGTAGCTCAACACGGTTGACTTTGAGTCCCCATTTGTCGGCCGTCTCGTCGAGAATAGCTTTGAGGCGCGTATTAATGGCATCGCGACTTGAGAGCGTGTGGTCGAGTTCGAGCTCACCAATCAGGTTGCGCAGAGTTGTTTGAGTGAGCTGACCGATTGCCAGCGGAAGCGATTGAATTTCGTAAGCTGCACGACGCACATCGGTAATTTGCGTGTAAATAATTGCGTCGACCGTAATACCAACGTTGTCTTTGGTGATGACGCGTTGTTCTGGAATATCGAGAACAACTTCACGCAAATCAATGCGGTCGAGTGGAAGAACAACTCCGTTGCGGACCCAGAGCATTTGTCGCGGTTGATCGATAAACGGAAGAATAATTTGTGGACCTGAGTGAAGAATTGCGTGGAACCGACCGAGGCGTTCTACGATCATGCACTCTTGCTGTCTGATGACGTACACGCCACGTGCGATTGCAAACAGAACAACGACCGACAGGGCAATGAGAAACAGTCCAAAAAACTCCATGGATGAATTCTCCTTCGTTAGATTTTTTGAATCGTAATTTTGTTTCCAGAAATAGCTGTAACTTTAACGTGGGTGCCGTTGGAAAATCCTGAAAGTTGTTCGGGGGTCATTGAGTTCTCGACCACGTCCCAAACGTCACCGAAAACCTTGACCTGTAGGCCGCGCGTTCCTTCGGGTTGAGCAACGACAACTCCTGTTTGTCCGACAGGTCCTGAGGCCTGTTGGGGCGAAGTTTGGTCCATCCGATCGCGCAGTTTGTTGAGGGCAATCAATGCAAGTCCGCTGCCGCAAATGAAAAAGACAGCATGCAGCCAAAGTTCTGGTTGAAAGTAAGCCACTACTGCAGTGCAGAGACCTGCAAGTCCAATAGGCAAAAGAACAAAACCAGGAGCAAAAATTTCGAGGATAATCAGGATTGCGCTGATGACGATATACCACTGATAGAGATGCATTGACCGATGCCTCCTCGCGATTTTGGAGTGGGCATCATGACAGGAACAAAAAAAAACCGCAAAGCGCTGAGCGCAATGCGGTGAGGAGGGCTCGCGGAATTTTCGTAAGAAAACTCCGCGGGTTCTTAAAACTATCTGTGTGCTACTACCTGACGCAGTGCGACGCGCCGCGAACGAATGCTGTCGTCCGAACGGAAGCTGACGCGCACAGGCAATGGAAGCTTGCTGAACACTTTTGATTGTCTGCCCGAAATCAATTGTGTCTGACCGCGTCCATCAAGAATTCTCACAAAGTCTGCGTTCAGTTCTGTGTTCACGTCGATGTTGAAACTGATGGACTGACCCAACTCAGTTCCAAAGTCCGCGAGTGTGCGAACATCGTTATTCAAAAAAGGTCCAAATGAACGCGACGGAAGCTGCGTGATTGAATCAGATGGCTGATCTGGTGGAACCGGTGCAGGATTCGGTTGTGTGGGTGTCGAACCTCCATCAACGAACTCGCGAATCGGTGTGTTCACAAGAAACGTTGCGTAGTTCCATGGCACGCGTCCACCATCGTGAATGCCAACAACTTTCAGAGTCGTGTCATCGATAACAGTGCTGCCGCTGTTTCCAGGCTCAGTGTCACACTGGTGACTGAATTGATCCTTGCCCCAGTTGCCGTTGGTGCTGTTCTCAAGGGTGCATGTTTGCGACCATTCGAGTGGACGAAGTTGCGGATGTCCGAAGATCGTAATTGCCGTTCCGCTTTTAGGACGTGCCGAGAGGTCGAGTTCAACCGAAACTGGTGGCGCGACGTCAACGCGGAAAATCGCATAGTCACGTTGGTCATTCAGTTCAGCTGCGAGAATAACAACGCACTTTGAGCGCAGATAGGCCGCTTTGTCTTTGCGGTAACCCCAGTCGATCGTGATGTTGTCACAGGGTTTGTTGTCGATGCGTTTTTCGGGTGCTTCGAAACAGTGTCCAGCGGTAATTGCAAGGCCGTTGCCGATGTGTGTTGCAGTACAACCCATAGAGATTTTGCCAAAGGCATCAATCAGAGGACGGTACTTGGCTGGAATATTTGCGCCATCGTTCAGAACGGGCGTGAGTTCATTTGAGCCGATAATTTTTTCGATGACTTCAGGGCTGTTGTAAGAGGACACGTAAGTGATCAAGCCGTTGGGACCCTGCATCTTGCGCACAACGCGGTCGGTTTCACCGGTACCGCAGGCTGTGACGAGAGCACTAGCCGCAATCAAAGTTGCTCCGAGGGAGATTTTTGAAGGATTGCCGCGTGTCATTGTGGTCCCTTTCATCGTGAAGAGGGTAAACTAAAGCCCTTCGTGGGCGCAGAAGACCGGAACTTCGCGAGCGCAAAATGTCTTGATCACTGCGCACCCTACAAAATGGGAGGGGAACCCGCAAGCCGACTGGCCAGTTTTTTTTAAAATCCCATGATTTCAGTATTTTTAATACATTTTCGGGGGAAGTTAAGCGCGCGGGTCGAAGGCTTTACGAACAGCTTCGCCGATGAAATTGAGGCAAAGGACTGTGATGAAGAGGAAAAAGCTTGGAAAAACGGCCAACCACCAAGCCACCTGATAGTTTGTGCGCGCTTGGTCGAGCAGCTCTCCCCAGCTCGGAGTTGGCGCGGGCACGCCGAATCCAAGGAAGTCGAGGGTGGCAAGGCTCTCGATGCCCCCAATAACAGCCATCGGAGAAAACGTAATAATTGGGACCAGACTGTTGGGCAAAATATGTGTGAATAACAAGCGCGAACGGCTGGCACCCAATGAAACTGCAGCTTCCGTAAATGTCAGGTTGCGGTTGCGCAGAGCTTCGGTGCGCATGTACTGACAGATGCCAATCCAGCCAAACAGGCAGAGAAAGAGACAAAGAACAACCGGACCTGGGCTCATCACGGACACGATAAACAGTAGCAACATCATTGTTGGGATCGAGCTAAAAACCTCGATGAGACGTTGCCCGAACAGGTCAAATTTACCTCCAACAAATCCTTGGAGAAGACCCAGAATCGTTCCGAAAATATACGTGACGAACCAAAAACCAACGCCAAAAAGCAACGAAATACGTGTTCCGTAGAGAAGACGAGCAAATACGTCGCGACCGGCGGCATCGGTACCCATCAAGTGACTTGCACTTGGTGGAGAAAGATATTCAGCCTGCTCATTGTCAATTTCGATGGGGTCCCAATTGAGGGGTGGCCAGATCGACCATGAAAATTGCGGCTTGAGTTCTCGGTAATCAACGCTCCCCGCGCCTTCAAGGCCTAAACTCTCTCGATCGTAGTCAATGTACGATGGAAAGATAACCTTCCCATTGATTTGTGCTACGATCGGGGCCGAATTGCTGATGAGCTCTGCGCCAAGACCCGAGAGCAACATGAGAACCATGACCACAAGTGAAGCAACGGCTCTGCGGTTGCTCGTGAAGAGTGAAAGTCTTCGTTTGAAATCCGGAGTCATGAAAAACCTCAGTCCCGATCAGAGAAATCGATTCTCGGATCGATAAGCCGCAGAAGAACGTCAGACATCAGCTGTCCCAAGAGGCCCAGAATTGTCGTAATTGTGATCGAGGCCATCAGAATGGGGTAATCCCGTTGGAGCGCTGATTCGTAGGAGAGTCTGCCAATTCCATCCAAATTAAATATGCGTTCAATAATCATGCTTCCCGCGAATGCCAAAGTGAGAACACCTCCGAAGCCAGTCGCGAGTGGAAGGATTGCGTTCCTGAGAGCATGTTTCAAAATTGCCTTGCGCCGCGAAACACCACGGGCAAGCGCAGACCGAACGTAGTCTTGTTTGATTTGTTCAATGATCGAATTCTTCATGAGCATAGTGAGTGTCGTGAAGCTGCCAATCATGTAGCAGATGAGCGGCAAAGTCATATGCCAGACGAAATCGATAGCCCTGCGCCAGAGTGGCCAATTCTCGGAATCCATTGAAGCCAGACCTTGAATCGGAAACCATTCAAGGAACTGACCACCTGCGAGAAAGTGAATTAATAGAACGCCGAGCATCAAAACAGGCACACTGTATGCAACAAAAAGAATAAAGCTCGTCGAAGTGTCGAAGGCGCTTCCGTCTTTCACTGCTTTAAAAATACCGAGCGGAATGCAGATAAGGTAAGTGAGGAAAAAACTCGTGAGTCCAAACGTCAATGAAACAGGAAGTTTGGACGCAATAACATCAAGAACGGGCTCGCCCTTCGTGTGCGAGTAGCCGAATTCAAGACGCGCGACGTCTTTCAACCACAGCCAATATCGAATGTGGATGGGTTTATCGAAGTTATAACGCTTCTTGAGCTCCTCAACGACTTCGTCGGTGACGGACTTGCTCGAACTCGCGCTGCTTCCTTGTGCGCTTTGTGATGCTCCTCGGCCGCTGTCGCCTCCCCCGCCCGCGAAGCGAACCTTCGCGAGATACGTTTCAACAGGTCCGCCAGGAGCAATTTGAAAGACTCCGAAACAGACAATCGTGATTCCGAAAAAAGTCGGAATCATCAGAAGCAAGCGACGTAATATGTATGCCGGAAAAGTCATGACACCTTTGTTTCGCTGAGAACGGTTCTGTCAGTTTTGAATTTGCCAGAACGAGCGTCCAATTGTGTACGTATATGTGTCCCGTTCTTTCTTCACATAGTTTTGATGTGCATAAAGTGTGTACAAACGTTCTGTGAGGAACGTATAGGGCTGATCTTCATAGATAATTCGCTGCAATTTGCGTGCGATAGCCGTGCGCTCTTTTTTGTCGAGCGTTGCACGATGCTGGTTGATGAGTTTGTCGACTTCTGGG
Organism: uncultured Oligoflexia bacterium; assembly: GCA_964460155.1. Lineage (GTDB taxonomy): Bacteria > Bdellovibrionota_B > Oligoflexia > Silvanigrellales > Silvanigrellaceae > RFOM01. The sequence goes on from CAYWSV010000026.1 coordinate 17,630, forward strand.
TTTGCGTAACTGATGAAGTTACTGCCCTTGTTGTTGATCGACTCAGAGTGCCAGATTTGTTTGAGGTCGCCATCGGAATCGCGACTCCAACCCAATGCAGCACCATCGAATTTTCGGTCGTCCAAAAGTTTGGTGAATGTTGTCCAATCAATCGCTTTGAGATTGATGGCAACACCAATTCTTGCTGCCTTCTGCTTGTAGTCGACGAGTTTGGGTTCAGTGGTTTCTTTGGACTGCTGGGGATAAATGATGGTCAACTCAAGACGCTGTCCATCTTTTTCAAGAATTCCACCTTTGCCTGCCTTGGTCCAGCCTGCTGCCTTGAGACGCTCGCGCGCTTTTTCGAGGTTGAATTCAACCGCTTTGATTGAAGGGTCGTGTTGTTCGCTTTTGACACTGTAAGGACCAACTGTGGGCTCGGCCATTCCGTAGTCGATCTTGTTGATCCATGTTTTCAGGTCAGCAAGATGTGAAAGTGCCCAGCGCACATCTTTGTTCGCAAGAATCGGATTTTTTTGGTTCCAGCCGATGTAGCTGTAACCCGTGGGTGTCTTGTTTACGGTTTTGACTTTGACAAGCTTGGATTTGAATTCAGGGCCGTCTGTTTGCTTCGTCCATTGCTTTGGCAAAAGTCCCTTGAAGGTCAGGTCGCCTTTGCGGAACATTTCAAACTCGACAGAGTCTTCGGGCACGATTTTGTAGATGTAGCGGTCGTAGTTCCAGCGGCCCGTTTTGATGAGTTCAGCTTTGTTCCAGTAGTTTGGGTTGCGCTTGAAAACAATTTGACGCGTACCTTCCCATTTATCCAGCAACCACATTCCCGAGCCGAGGGGATCTTTCGTCACTTCAGCCTTGGTCATGCTGTTATCTTTTTCGTAGAGCTTCATGTAGTGCTTCTTGGGAAACACAGTCAGACCCGCAACAACGTCGAAGTTTTTGTAGTAGACGTCGCCCGTAGTGAATCGGATTTTGTCTTTGCCGAGCACTTCAACTTTTTTGATTGCTGAATAATAGGGGCGTAAATGCGCAGCCATCACGCCTTTCATGAAGATTAAATCGAAGCTGAATTTAACATCTTCGGCAGTGACGGGTGATCCGTCTGAAAACTTTGCGTTTGGATTGAGAGTGAACGTAAATTGCTTACCGTCTTTGGAAATGTCCCATTTCGATGCCAAAGAGGGCATCCAGTCGAACGTGTCCCAATGTCTGTCGGCCAAGGACTCGAAGAACATTTCCTGAACTGCTGACGCTTCGCCGTCGTTGTTGGTGAGTGGGAACAGACTCGATGGGTTTGCAGCGACACTTTCGATGAATGTGCCGGTTCTTTCGGCTGTAGACGCCATGGCGACCGCGGGCATCAAGACAGAGGGCGCCAAGGGCGAGTTTGACAACGCGAGGATGCCAACAGCGCTTAAAATAAGAGGCAAACGCAGAGAATTCTTCATACAAAGTCTCCCAAGCTCAGGTCACGCGGAACACGGACGCGCGGAGACTACCAATTGTGTTCTGAGATGCAATTGTCCGCTGCAATTGAATCCAAGATGACCTCGCGGTACAAACCGTCATTCAGACAAGGAGCTCACGGTGAATGCGGTAAAAACTCTGATGTTGCGCTCACTCGACTACGCTGGCGTGTTTCCTCCGGCTCAATTGCCCATGAATGATGCAATCAAGGAGTTTGCTCGCTGTCGATTGGACGAGAACGAGTGGTTTTTAGCGCGCTTTGTTCTTCCAGCGGCCCGCATTGGTGAGTTTGCACAGCTTGCTCGGGAAGAGCTGGCCGAAGCTGCGGCGACCCATCAGCCATGGCACCTTACGGGCCTTTTCCGAACCGCGGCTTCCATAGATGAAGCTTTTTCCGTCTTGCGCGCCGATGCCCATCTTTTACGGGGTATCGTCGACACGCATCCGGAGGCTTTGGTGGTTGATTCGTGTGAACTTCCCCTTCCAGAAGAGGTTCTCGCCTCGCACGATCAGGAACTTGCGCGTGGTTTTTTTGCTGCAGCGCTCAAAATTTTTGATGATGCTCATTTCCACGGTCCGATTTTTTGGGAAGTGAATCTGAATAAATCGTTTGAACATATCGCTCTTGCGGCTCATCAAGCCAACCTTTTCAGTCCGGGTCGCTTGTGCCTTAAGTTTAGAACCGGAGGGCTCACCCCTGCGGCGATCGTCTCCCCCGATCACCTTGCGCGTGCATTCCGGCTTGCGCGACAGGAACATATTCCCTTCAAACTGACCGCAGGACTGCACTTGGCTCTGCGTCACTTTGATTCTGCAGTCGGCGCTGACCTTTTTGGTTTTCTCAACGTCTTTGCTGCCGCAGTTCTCGACTGGACACACGCTCTGTCTGAGACCGAGCTGAAGCTCTTGCTCGAAGAGAAAGATCCGCAGGCCATTCAATTCACACCTGAAGGTTTAAAGTGGAGGCAGTATTTGGCCACCATTTCCGATATCCGACAGGTTCGTCTGCATGGCCTGAGAAGTTTCGGTTCATGCAGTTTCTATGAGCCTATTGAAGATTTGAAACATTTGAAATTTCTCAATTGAAAGAACAACCATGACAACATTTTCTCAAATTTCGCTCAATGCAAAATCTTGGCTCGATGTTTCCGCGTCCTCCGATTTTTCACTTCAAAATTTGCCTTTCGGAATTTTTCGGACCGCTGCCGATCGTCAGGCACGCGTTGGTTTGGCGCTGGGTGACTTCGTCATAGATACCGCAGTTCTTTTCGACGCGGGATTGCTCGCCAACATTCAAGGACTTCGTCGAGAGCATCTGGTGGCTGATTCCTTGAATGCGCTGCTCTCTGCGGGTTCTTCCGTGTGGAGAACGTTGAGATTAAGGATTGCAGAGATCTTCACGCAAGGAAACGACTCACTCGTACGCAATGCAGACCTTCATGCACGCGCACTGGTTAAAATCAGTGACGCAACTCTTTCTCTACCAACAAAAGTTTCCAATTACGTTGATTTTTATTCAAGTAGGGAACATGCATCCAACGTAGGTGCAATGTTTCGGGATCCACAGAACCCTTTATTGCCTAATTGGCTCCATATCCCAATTGGCTACAATGGACGAAGCAGTTCCATTATTCCCTCAGGTATGCCGTTCAAGCGTCCTCTGGGGCAGCTGAAAGCAGATGCTGATCCTGCACCTGTGTTCGCGCCCACGCGTCAGCTCGATTTCGAACTCGAAATGGCGTTTATCACCGGCAGAAAAACTGAGTTGGGTGAGACGATTCCGGTCAATGCAACAGATGACTATATTTTCGGTTTGTCACTGCTCAACGATTGGTCTGCGCGCGATATTCAGCGTTGGGAATATGTGCCACTTGGACCATTTCTTGCCAAAACGTTTGCAACGAGTTTGTCGCCGTGGGTAGTCACACTCGATGCGTTGCAACCGTTTCGCGTGAGTGGGCCTGAACAAACTGTTCCTGTGTTACCTTATTTGCAGACGACTGGTCCGCAGGGCTACGACATTCATCTCGAGGTTTGGTTGAAGTCAGCCAAAATGGATACGCCACAAAAAATCTGTCGGACAAATTTTAAATATATGTATTGGAGCATGGCTCAACAATTGGCGCACATGGCCTCCAATGGAACGAACATCGACGTGGGCGATGTGTATGGTTCAGGAACCATCAGTGGTCCGACTCCCGACAGTTTTGGTTCGATGCTTGAACTGTGTTGGAAAGGAACAAAACCCATTTCGTTGTCGGACGGCTCGACGCGCACGTTTATTCAAGATGGCGACACTGTCATCATGACGGGTTGGTGCGAGAAAGATGGAGTGCGCGTTGGATTCGGAGAGGTCAGAACTCAGGTTCTGCCGGCAGATGCAGTGATTTAGTGCCTGTTTACTTGCCCGTAATGAGCTTCCAGTCTGCAAGTGCGTCAGCATCCGTATATCCAGTTGAAAACGACGGCATTGGGCTAATCGTTTTGAATGCGTTCTTGTATTTTTCGAAAGTGTCGGATTGGCTGTCGCCGATTTTCTTATTGTTACTCGCGCCCGAACCATACCCCGAGGCTTTGGGGTGACAGCTTTCACACTTGCTCAAGAACAGCGCGCTCAAACCGCCGGGCTGTGGAGTTTCGTCGGGCGGAATAATTGCTTTGACGTAGTTGAGGAGTGCTTTTCTCTCTGTCTCATCCAAAGGTGTGGCATAGCTCGGAGGCATCGGAATGTTCTCTTTTCCACACCGCGACTCAGCAGTTTCGATGCACGTTTTAACGAGCTTTAAAAGCTTATTTTCGGCCTTATAGAAATCTTTGCTGCCCATATAATCGAGGCCAAAAACAGGGGTGCTGGCATTTTCCATGGGTGGAACGTTTTTCGGTTTGTACCACGGGTTCGCTGTGGTGTGGCACGTCGCACATTTGTTCTGAACAATGACGTTGATAACACCATCCCATGGCGGGTTGGCGAGTTCGCCTTCTCCAACTCTGTAATAATAATCACCAGCCTCACCAAGGTCGTACGCACTGCAAGCTGACAAAATAAAACCAAGCAGAAGAATGCTTATCCGGGATTTAAAAATCATTGATCGCATCATTGTTCACTCCACGGGCTTACTTTGTGGCCTGCTTCCAGGCGGAGTTCTGGGAGATGTTTTGTTCGTGCGTGGCCGATTTGTTCGACTTCGTGTTTTTGGCTGTTCCACTGCCGGTTCAGGAGTTTTTCCAAACGAGTACTGATAAACGAGGCTGACGCGTGGCATAATCAGTCGGTCTGGAACGATGTATTCCGAGAGTGCCATTTGAAACGAGTTGGTGATGTTATAACCAACAGTTACCTGCGAGGCGACGGGAACCTGCGCATCTGACATGTTGTCTGTGCGGACAAATTCCGTTTGTTCGAGCGAAATATTGAATCTTGATGTTCCTCTGCGGAGAAGCACCATAGCATTTGCCCAAATTGGTATTTTTCGACTCTGAATACCCTGACTGACATGAATCAACGTCGTCGATGCGTTGAAGGAGTCCTTGGCCTCAGCAGCCGTGATTGCTCCGTTTAAGGTCGCTTTGCCAAATTGAACACCGGCACTTGTTGTGAGAATCATTTTGGACAGTCTGAACATATTCTCTGCACTCGCGCCGAAAGTGTACTGAGACAAACTGGCGTTGACTCCGATTGACTTGGCAATGGACGCAGGCAGAGGAAGTAATCCTGCCCACGCCGTTCCAACCAATGTGTAACGGCCCGAGTTCATGAGCGGATAACCTGCAACCAATGTCGGAACGACGTGAACGGGGGCAGCCGGAACCTTTTCTTGTTTGGCTCCGACTTTGGGATTCGGTTTGGGTAAAAGGCTGGTTAAAAAACGGGCTGACACAAAGCCATCTCGTGTGGGAACAGGCTCCGATATGGGCGGGCCGTCGAGCAAGGTCGCACTGACGTGTTGCAGACGTTCTGCTTGCTCATACCACCATGCTGCGGCACGCGCAGTGTCGGGCCTGACTGTCGCTATTGCAATGAGCGAGGGGACGAGATGTTTCCCGCAACGAAATGCAAACATCAAATGCCTCCGGCCAAAACTGCATTTCAAGTGTACTGCGGTTGGCGCAGGGTCTACACGCGTATCATTGCAATTTTGACGTGTTCCTTATGCTGATATGAACATCAACGAGTTGTTTTTCCTTCACAACCGAAGGTGCATTCATCAGGAGGTCCTGACCTTTTTGGTTCAGAGGGAAGGCAATGACCTGACGAATATTGGGTTCGTCGAGCAACAACATGATCATACGGTCAATCCCAGGAGCAATGCCGCCGTGGGGAGGTGGCCCGAAGGCAAAAGCATTCCAGAGAGCGGGAAAGCGGGTCTCGATTTCCGACTCCGAGTATCCCGCTACGTCAAACGCACGTTTCATGATGTCCCGGCGATGATTGCGGATTGCACCCGAAGAGAGTTCAACGCCATTGCAGACAATATCATATTGGTAGGCAAGAATATCGAGCGGGTCTTGGGAATTTAGGGCCTCTAGACCTCCCTGCGGCATGGAGAATGGATTGTGGCAGAAGTCAATTTTCTGCTCGTCTTCGTTCCATTCGTAGAATGGGAAATCGACGATCCAACAAAATGCCCACCCGTGCTTCTTCTCGACCTTGAGCGATTCGGCCAACCAGCTACGCATTTTGCCGCCGAGAGTCAGGCATGTGCGTGAATCTTCACCGACGATGAAGACAATCGCATCGCCACTGGCAATGTCGAGTTTTTTCCCGAGATTCTCTCGTTCGTTTTCAGAGATCTGTTTGACGAGGCTTCCCTTCCACTCGCCGTCTTTGAGTGTCAGGTACGGAAGCCCGCCAAGGCCAAATGAGCGCGCTTGAGATTGCGCATCATCAAAAAACTTCCGGCTCTGCGCTGCTCCCGACGGTATGCGGATTGCACGCAGCACTCCCCGAGGCGCCTGAAGAATTTTCTGAAAGACTTCAAAGGTCGTATTCGAAAATATTTCACGCACATCGTGCATTTCAAGACCATAGCGCAAATCAGGCTTGTCTGAGCCATAAGTTTCAAGCGCTGTTTTGTAAGGAATTCGAGGGAATGGATTGCTCAAAATCGGTCGATCCGAAAATTCCGTGAAGAGTTCCACCATCAACTTTTCAATGACAGTGAAAATCTCTTCCTGAGTGGCGAAAGCCATCTCGATATCCAGCTGATAAAATTCGCCTGGGCTGCGGTCGGCACGTGCATCCTCGTCACGAAAGCACGGAGCAATTTGAAAATAGCGGTCGAAGCCCGAGCACATCAGGAGCTGTTTGAATTGTTGAGGTGCCTGTGGCAGCGCGTAAAAGTGGCCCGGATGCAGACGGCTTGGAACAAGAAAATCTCGAGCTCCCTCGGGAGAGCTGCTCGTCAGGATTGGAGTTTGGAATTCCATGAAACCGAGTTCAACCATCTTGTTGCGCACGGTGTGAATGAACTTAGAACGGAAGATAATGTTTTTGTGCATTTTTTCCGTTCTTAAATCGAGGAAACGGTACTTGAGCCGTGTGTCTTCGCTCTCTTCTTTGGGATTGTGCGCAACCGGAAAAGGAAGAATTTCAGACGCTGATTCCAGCTCGAATTGCGAGCAAATAACCTCAATTTCGCCTGTCGGGATTTTGTTGTTCACTGACTCTCTGCGGCGCACCTGCCCCTGAATGGCAATCACGGATTCAGCCCTGAGATGACTTGCAGGCTCAAAAAAAGGCTGCTCGGGATGAATAACAACCTGAGTAATTCCATGATGATCGCGTAGATCGATAAACAGCAAGCCACCAAGATTGCGCACGGCATGTGCAAATCCCATCAGCCGGACGTTCTGGCCGATGGCGCTGGCGTTAAGTTCTCCGCAGGTGTGGCTCCGAAGGGCTGTCATTTTGGCTGTCCTTGTGTCCGGTCAGAGTTTGGTTCATGTCTTAGGCTTCGTGCCTACATATCAGACTTCTTTGTCTATCACAGTCGACTTGTCAGACAAGAAGTTCGCGTCAAGGGGAGAGCCTTTGTCATGAGACCGCTTCTGCAAAGAGATTTTGAAAAGAGTTTTTCTCACGTTCAGACACCGACCGACGGGCCATTCGGGGAATCTTGGCGTCCGCTTTTGTCGCTGATTCTGGGTCATGCTCGCCGTTCGGGGGCCGATTTCGCCGAGGTTTTTCTCGAGCGGCGCAACACTCTGCGGGTGACAACCGAAAACGGCAAGGTCACAGCTGTGGCTCCAGCATTCTCACTCGGGGCGGGAGTTCGTTGTTTTAAGGGGCTTCAAGATGTGTACGTCAGTACGAATGATTTGAGCCTTTCGGGTCTGCGCTGGGCAGTGGATCAGGCGCTTGGTATGTTGGGCTGTTCGACACGGATGAAGAGTTCGATCGGGCGCGATGTTCAGCTCGAGCCGCTGCGTGATTTTGCGGCATTTCGTCAGAAAGATCGTTGGCTCAATGCCAGCGCGGGCGTGTCAGAGATTTCTGCACGGCTGCTTGAACAGTCGTCGGTGTTGAGGTCGAAAGTCGCACATTTGCAAAGCGATCAGG
>CAYWSV010000027.1:0-4547 GCA_964460155.1 uncultured Oligoflexia bacterium
CCAGCGCTCGACTCCGCATGCAATATCGCGAACGGGTGTGAACTCTTTTGTTCCGCAGTGTATAGTTTGACCTGTTTTGTAAATCGGAGGGTTGCTTCCGGTGACACACACTTCACCTCGTCCTTCTTTATAAAGCTTAACTCCGCAGCTCGGATGTTGTGAGGTCACCAGTCCGGGCGTCTGTTTGGGGTACGTGACGACTGGGATCTCTATTTGAGGCGCTGATCCACATTTGAGAATGTCTTGAAAGCACGAATTTGCAGCTGCATAAATCTTATCGCGGCTGACAGCCAAGATGTTGCGTGCATTTTGAAGTTCGGCTGAGTTTATGTCTTGAAACTCTCGATCGTGCGTCAAGATGTAGTCAATATCGTCGAGCTTGGTACGAATTTGTCCACGCAGACGATCAAGATCTGAAATGTATTCTTGTTGGGTCGCAATACTTCGGAGTGTGGGTCGGTTTGCAATTGAAACTGGAACGCTCGAATAACTGTCGGTTGTTGCAATGAGTGGGGAATTGTTGTTGATATCCTTGCTCATCTCTTGAATGAATCTGTCGGCAGACTGAATCATGGATTCAACATTCATGAGGTTTGTGATTTGCGTGAATGTTCCAGCAATCTGAAACCCGCGAATGTTGAGCTGTGTTCGTTGAGCCAAGCTTCGAATTCGCGATTTGACTTGAGAGTCGAGCTCTCCAGAGAGTGGTCCTGAGCCACTCGCTGCACTGACGTCGACTTCAAGAAGTCTTTTTGCTTCAGCACTCTCTGCATGAAACTCCAGAAGTGCAAAAAACTCTCCGCCATAGCTTGCTGCCGCAACATATTCATCGCCGCACATGGCTCTGAACGCGTCCATTTGGTTGTTTCTGATGAGCTCCATGGCCTCGTCAATAAACTTCATGTTGGATAACATTTTTGTTCCTGAACGAACTGAAACGTTCAGAATGGCATAAACGGCGAACGAGTTTGATTTGGTTTCTTCAGAGAACTTGGCTTTGACTGAACCTTTTGAAGGGCCGTACTGCATTTTCGCCGCCGCAGAGACGTCGAGCTTCCTTTCGAGTTCCTCGCGCGACTTAATGAGCTCAAGTCCCCAAGTCTGACTGCGAAAATTTCCTCCAACCGGCTCGTTATAGTCGGTTTTTGGATCAAACTTGAGACATCGGCCGCGAATGGAGCCACTCAGGGCATCGACGCCACGACCAATCTCCATAAGGTTGTTCTGGTCCCATGGAATATTGATCGATTCAACGGAGGAGTCCTTCTTGAAGAGCTTGCACCCCGAAGTGGAAATAGAAACGGCAGTAAGGGCAGAAATTATTGCTAAGCTTTTCATAAACACCCAATCACATTTTTCGGTTAAAGAGAGGACGTAATCAACACTTCGGTATGCATATTGTGCTACTTTAGGCGTGTTCAGAATTTTGGCTGAGTTCCTGAAATTTTCAGAAAAGACACTTCAATCCGCGCAAACGATCCATCAATTGAATGGCAGGAACGTCGGCGGATTTTGCACTGATAACTCTACTGAACTTTAGTGCGTATCATGTGATTGCTATTCATGACGTTGTTGCGCAATTCTGGTGTGGTTCCGCCGGCAGGATCAAAAGAGTTCAGATCATTTATGTAAATACCGGTTGTGAGCTTGTCATCCTGAACCGAAACAATATCAAAGCTGAAATGAGGCAGCTTCTTCAGACTGCAGCCGTTTCTTTGAATCGATACGTGCTGATTTTCTTTCCGAACATCCAGCGCAGGACACTCGGTCTTCAGGGCCTGAATGTCTGCATCATCCTGCCCCGACAAATCTGCACTTAAAGAAAAAGTCCACGCATCGATTGTAAAATCAATGTTTCGAAAACCAGTGAGCGAGGCTGGCTTTAAGACAAAATTTCCATTTTCATAGACAAGCTCTTTTGTGTTCACGGCTGCGTCACCCACTACAAACGTTCCGCTGGTGGTGAATGCGTCTTTCCTTTCTGCGCAGTTATTGCTGTAGGTAACGAATTCGCGTGTAAACTTTCCATTTTTTAGAATCAGTCGTTCTTCAGATTGAACGCCGTTGGGTACGCATGCCTGAATCCACGTTCCTTCGAGTGCGTTCGCCGCAGTGACTGAATTTTCTTTAACAACTGAAACGTCGTCTTTGGAGCGCCTGTCCGAGGCAGTTTGCGAGGATGTTTCTCGCGCTTTGGAAAGTACGCTTCCGCAACCATGAAGGCCAAACAGTCCACAGATTGAAACCGGAAGAATGATGTGGGCGAAGGTTTTGAGAGTGATTGATTTGCTTGAGGACATGTTTGGCTCCTTTTGTTGATTCTTTGCGGGTCGAGCGACTGTGGCGCTCGGATTTACTCCCGCTTTAGCAAAAGCAAAGCCAAGAAAGATTGTTTAATGATATTGAATGTATGTGTAAATATTGGTTTTCTGGTGCGAGTTTCTCTGGTTCAATTTTTGTAGTTCAATTTCAGCAAAAAATGCTGGTTAGCCTGAACGATGCTCTTGCGATTTGAGCGGGTTATTCGGCGAAACTCTATAAAATTCCAAGTAAAATGAATGTGAGGAAGATAAAGGCAAGCAATGCCGCAGCCAACACGCATGAGGTCGTCCATGCTGGCTGAAATTCGTCCAACGTTGGCCGAATAAAGCGCCAAGACGCCTGCGGCTTGAAGTTGTAAGCTGAATGGTCGAATTGGCCCTGATTATTCTTGAACTCCCCTGCTCAGTTCCCTCATCACATCGGCAACGGGGAGCACAGAGTCGATACCGCGTACACTTTTTCCAGCTTGCCAGAAATCTTTGTAATTGAAGCCTTTCATGGAGGCCTCTTTTAATTTCCAGAGGGATTGGGTCGTGTAATACAGGCGCATCCAATGCTTAAACCGCGGATGCTTGAGTAGGTACCGTGCCACTGGATTTGCTTTAAGACCCATGCGCTTCACGGATTCAGTGAGAATCACAGACACCGGAACTCCGCTGATTTTTTCGGTAAGAACAATATCGCTCTCTTCAGCTTTTAAAATGGCTTGTTTGTAGTCAGCGTGTGCGGTGCATTCAGCTGTGGCGATGAACCGAGTGCCCATTTGTACGCCCTGATATCCAACCGCGAGCGCATTGCGCAAATCGTCGGCTGTGGAAAGTCCACCGGCGGCGATCAGGGGAACGCCAAGAGCGTTGAGTTCTGAGAAGAGTTTTTCAAGAGACTCATATCCAGCATGTCCACCTGCACGATTGTTCACGCAAATAATGCCGTCGACACCACACTCAAGTGCCTTGAGAGCCCATTTTTTGTCGACCACGTCATGATAAACATATCCACCTGCAGCGTGAACCTTTTTAACGACCCACGTTGGATTTCCAAGTGATGTGATGAAGAATCGAACGCCAAGTTCGAGCGCAATATCCAAATACTTTTCCATGCGCTCAAGGTATAACTTTGATGATTTTTCGGTGATGATATTAAGTCCAACTGGTTTTTGGGTCAGGCTGCGGATATAATTGAGTCCTTCGCGGAATTCACGCTTGTGAACAAAAACTAAAGACAAAGGTTGTATAATACCAATTCCGCCCGCCTCGGATACGGCAGCAACAAGTTCGGGGTTGCTGCAGGGGTACATCGGCCCACAGATAATCGGCAATTCTGTTTGGGTGTGTTTGAGGAAAAGTGATTCAGCCATTTTTCTTGTTATCCTCTCCAATCGGACTAACGAGCCACGTTGTTCTTGCCGATGCCACAGCTGTTCCGGATTCATCGCGAATCTCGCTGTGAACAAGAACATTCGTTGGAGCCTCGAGGTGTTCGACCGTGTGTTCGAGCTTTGCTTTTGAAGTGAGAGTTCCACGTGCTTTTTTTAAGTATTCAATTTCAAGTTTGACCAAAATTGCCCGAGCGTTTTCGGGAATTGCCGTGTGCAGACTCAGCCCTGCGGGAAACTCAGCCAGATTAGCCAGTGCAAGAGCGTGAATGGAATTGAGGTGGTTACGCACACTGCGATGATCGGCCATTTCGACACTGGCCTCGCCACGGGCTAGATGCGTGACCAACGGACTTACGCTTCCCGTGTATGGAATCATGCTGCCCAACAGTTTGCTGAATGCCACTCGACCCCCGGGGACCTGATTGAAGTTGCTCCAGACCTTAAGAATTTGCTGGGGACGAAGCAGCTTTCGCCTCATTTTTGTGATCATTTCATCTGTCCAGCGCATCCGTCGTCTCCCCGAGTGGCCTTTTAGGCTTGTTGCAATTATTCTCGTGCGTCTCTCTCGCTTCAGTAAAGAGGATGAGGAAAGTCTCACATGGAACAACTTTTGAAAAAAGTGCTGAGTCAGCTTTCAATCAGCAGCGACGAATGGGTGGGTCTGCGTTTTTATTCAGAGCAATCCCATTATCGAGAAGTACGCGACCAACACCCTGAGCAAAATAGGAGCGTCCATTCAACCGGTGTCATGATTGAATGGTTGGCTGGTGGGCAATTTGGATACGCTGCGACTCCTTTTGTGAACGAGCAGAGTTTGATGGAGACGGCGGCCTTAGCGAAGGCGCAG
>CAYWSV010000027.1:4557-10818 GCA_964460155.1 uncultured Oligoflexia bacterium
CGTTCCGCAGCTGAAAGAGCGCTCTTTAAGTTCGACACACGGTGTCGGCCTCCATCGCGTGGAGTGTATTCTTCGAAGGTGAGTACCCCTCTTTCGAATCTCAGTGAAGCCGATAAGTTTGAGCTTCTTCTTGGCCTAAGTCGAAGAATGAAGACATCTGAGTGTGTGACGACAACCTCTGCAGGCTTGCAGCATGTTTTGGCTGACACGGTTTATGTGTCGTCGAATGGTGCGCATTTTGAGCAAAATCTATCGCTCGTTACGGTGTCGTTGGAGGCTGTTGGGCAGAAGAATGGCGTTGTTCAAAAGCGTTCGAATCATGGCTTGAGTGCCTATTCGTATCAGGGTGGGGCAGAGTTTTTGTTTTTGGACATTTTGAACGGTCAGGCAGATAAAGTGGCTATTCAGTTGCATGAGCTGCTTGTTGCTCCTGAGTGCCCTTCGGAAACAACAACTCTCGTGCTCTCGCCCGATCAGATGATGCTGCAGATTCACGAGAGCATTGGGCACCCCCTCGAATTGGATCGTATTTTGGGTGACGAGCGCAATTATGCAGGTTCGAGTTTTGTGAAGCTCGAGGATTTTGGCCAATTGCGATACGGCTCGGATCTCTTAAATGTAACATTTGATCCCACCGTTTCTCACGAATTTGCTTCTTATGCATTTGATGACTCGGGAGCACCTGCGCGCCGTGAATTTTTGATTGAAAAGGGAATTCTCAAGCGCGGATTGGGCAGTTTGGAAAGTCAAATTCGCTCTGGGGTTGCTGGAGTCGCTAACCAGAGAGCGTCTTCATGGAACAGGCCGCCGATCGATCGTATGGCCAACATAAATATTGAAGCTGGTCAGACTTCTTTTGAGGACATGATCGCTGGCATCGAGCGCGGAGTTTATATGGAATCCAACCGCTCGTGGTCGATTGATGACTATCGCAATAAGTTTCAATTCGGTTGTGAGTATGCGCGGCTCATAGAGAATGGGCGGCTTGGTCGTGTTGTAAGAAATCCCAATTATCGCGGTGTCACGAATCGTTTTTGGAGCAAACTTGTTGCTGTTGGTGATTCCAACAGTCTGGGGGTGTTTGGAACACCGTATTGCGGAAAGGGTGAGCCCAATCAAAGTATTCGGGTGGGACATGCGTCTCCTGTGTGTGCATTTGCCGGCGTTGAAGTGTTCGGAGGTGAGGGATGAGTGTGTCTGAGTCTTCAATGAGCACAGGACAACTTCAGGAACAATTTAATCGATTTGGAAAATGCTTTTTCGAATTGTTGAACAACGGAGAGCATGCAAGACTTTCTCTTGCGGCTGAACAGACTCAGTTTACACGTTTGAGCCGCGGTCGGGTGCGTCAAATTGGTCAAGTAACCGATGCTGTTCTGAATGTTCAGTACATCAGTCCTAATCAGTCGGCGAGTGAGATTGTTGTTCCATTTGTGTCTTCGGCCAATACACTCACAGAACTGGCTCGCAGTGTTGTGGATCGTGCTCGCAGTCAGACTCAAGGAACGCCGATAGACCCTTATGTGAATATACCGAAGGAAAAGACTTCGAGTGAAGTGAATTACAAGGGCAAGATTCTGAGGCAGGACGAGATTGTTGACGCGCTTTTGGGTGGTCTTCAGGCTCAGGATGACTTGGTTGGAATCTACGCTGGTGGTACGAGTGTTGCTGCATTGTTGGATTCAGCCGGCACTCACCACTGGTTTTCAAGTGACACATTTTATGTTGATTATTCCATGTGGCTGCAGAATGGTCGAGCCATAAAATCTGGATATGCAGGGCGTGATTGGGCTCAAAAGGAATATCTTGCAACGGTCGATGCAGCGCGCGAACGTCTTGCTGTCTTGAGTCGACCAGCCAAAGTCCTGACCCCCGGAGCATACCGAGTTTTTCTTGCGCCATCGGCAACGTCCGAGTTGCTAAATATGTTTTCTTGGGGCGCTGTTTCTGAGGGTGCTCTGCAGCGAAACGACAGTCCATTGTGTGCAGTCCGACGCGGAGAAAAACAATTTTCGAAGTTGTTCAGTTTGAGCGAGAATTATCAATTGGGACTTTCTCCTCGGTTTACCGGGGAGGGTGAGCTCTCTCCTGAGGTTGTTCCACTGATTGAAAACGGGCGATTTATTCAGGCTCTCTGCAGCGCACGCACGGCACGTGAGTACGGTGTTACGGCGAACGGCTCTTCGTCGGAAGGTCTGCGAACTCCTGACATGGGTACAGGCGGGCTGGCCACAAAAGATGCACTCAAAGAGTTGGGTACAGGCTTGTATCTTTCTGATTTGCACTATCTCAACTGGAGTGACATGATTCATGGACGGGTCACCGGAATGACTCGTTATGGATGTTTGTGGGTTGAAAACGGCGAGCCTGTTGGGCCTATTCAGGACATGCGGTTCGATGAGACAATCTTTAGGTGTTTTGGCTCTGAATTGGTTGCCGTCACGCGCGAGGCCGAGATCATTCCGGAAACAAGCACGTACGTGCGCCGTTCCTTGGGTGGCGCTCGCGTGCCAGGCATGCTGATTGGTCAGTTTAACTTTACGCTCTGAAACCGCAGGGAGTGCGATGTTCCGGAGATTTTTTCTGACTGTCGTTTTTCTGAGTGCAATGATCTTCTGGGCCTCGTGTGTTCAGAAGACATCGTCCGACAGTGCTGTTGAAATGGCTGGCGGAACGATGGCGCGTGGGTCCGAATCATTTATTAAAGCTTTTGTTTCAATCGAGGTTGAGCGCACCGATAATTTGCGCGCAAGGTGCAGCGGCGTTTTGCTTGGGCCGCGTCATGTTTTGACTGCTGCGCATTGCTTGGATTCTGTTCGCCAAGTTGATGTTCTTCTTTATGATCAAAGTTTAAGAAAAAAGAAGATGTCTGCCGGGGCGTGGCAGATGCATTCTCAATGGCATCATGGACGAAATAAATCGGGACCCGAAGCGAGTAAGTCTGATTTGGGAATCGTTATTCTTGCTTCGGAGGTGGAATCTTCGTTTGCTCGTATTCATGCACTCGATACGTCCAACGTGACTGATGCTGTGTATGTTGGAGTTGGGCGAAGTGAATCCGAAAAGAGTGATGGGAAGATTCGCTATGCTCAAAATATAGATGCTTTTCGTTTGAAATATAAACCCGAGGGTGGAACTTGGATATCGCGTGGGGCAGCGATTTTGTGCAGTGGCGATTCCGGTGGTCCACTGTTTGCAAAGGATGGTAGTCTGCTGGGTATTGCATCGGCAGTGCAATACAGTGAAGGACAAATACAGTCGTGTGGCACCGGAAAACGTGTTTATCATGCGGATGTGCGTGAAAATATCGTTTGGATCGTTTGCAGTTTTTCTAAGGCAGGACATCCGTTGCCGGGATTTCCCATACCATCTGCGGAATCATGTAAATGAAGTTATCTCAGGAACAGGCTTTTCGGTTTTTAGAAAAAGTTTCGGCAGCTGCAGTTGCGAATCCATTTAGTCATGAGCGTGACCGTATCGATGCGGAAATTGTTTCGCAATGGATTCCAGAGCGACCTTCAAAAGGCGCAGATGCTGAGTTGATTGCCTCCTTCACACGCGAGGTTCTCAATCATTTTTTTTCTCAGGCCTCAGCTCAAGGAGCGCTGTCCCCCGTTCAAAAAAAGATTCTTGAAGATTCGGCACTGTTCGCAGTTTTTCATAAATACATGGATCAATTCGACGATTTTATTCGCAAGCAAAATGCAACAGCGGGTGTGAGTCTCGAATTGCCTTTCGCATCGCAGGTCGAGTCAGAATTGTCGAACTATGGTTTCAAAAAACAAGCTGCGCATTATATTGCTGTGTTTTTTCAGATGCGCAGAGCGTTTTTTTTCATTTCTCAGTTTGTAGGTGGTGCGTCTGAGCCCGTCAGAATTCTTCGTGAAAGGCTTTGGCGCACTTTGTTTACCTCGGATTTGCGTCAATATATTTCGACATTGTTTGATAAAATGGAATCCTATTCGGTCTTGTTGCTGGGTGAAACCGGTGTAGGTAAAGGGCAGGCTGCCGCTGCTTTGGGACGCAGTGCCTATATTCCTTTTGATTTAAAAAGCCGTAAGTTTGATGCAAGTTTCTTGGATGTTTTTATTTCGGCAAATATTTCGGAGTATCCAGAAACTTTAGTTGAAAGTGAGCTCTTTGGTCATAAAAAGGGCTCGTTTACGGGTGCGCTAGAAAATCATTCGGGTTTGTTTGGACAAACTCATCCCAATGGAGTGCTTTTTCTTGATGAAATTGGTGAACTTGATGCTCCTTTGCAAGTTAAACTTTTGCGCGTTCTTCAAGAGCGAGTGTTCTCACCTGTGGGGAGTCACGAGAAAAAGCGATTTTCAGGTCGGTTGATTGCCGCAACAAATGCACTGCTCGAGGAAAAGGTCCATGCGGGCTCATTTCGTGCGGATCTTTATCATCGGCTGGCATCTGATGTTATTTTTATTCCGTCTTTAAGAGATCGATTTGCTGGAGCGCCGGAAGAGAAGAAAATCCTGCTGTCGAAGATTGTTGAGCGTCTTTTGGGGAATGTTGATGCGCTTCAGGAGGAACGCATTGCTCGGATTTTAAAGCGCGCAGTGCCAGCCGATTATCATTGGCCCGGAAATTTACGCGAGTTTGAGCAAGTTGTACGCCGTGTAATTTTGCATGGCGATGCGCTCGACGTGGAGCATTTGGGTTTAGAGAGAAGAGAGTCTGTCCAAGGGAATATTGAAGGGGTCGCAGGGCTGCGTTGGGAAAGATTGCAGTGGACTGCAGATGAATTGATGTCGCGCTATGCGCGCAGTGCATATGATGCGCTTGGTTCTTATGAAAAGGTGGCTCAAAAACTTCAGGTGGATTGGCGTACCGTAAAGCGGTGGGTCTCATTCAATAAATGACGGGTATCGACAAAAAATGTATGACTATTGAAATTTATGTTTTTAATAAATTTCTGATTTTAAAGGATAAATATTTTGGCATTCGGCTTGCGATAGGGAAAACAGAACCACTGAGGAGGTGCTCTATGAAACGCATTTTTTCTTCGCTTCTCGCCGCTCTCTCTTTCTCGGCAGCTCTGATCTCTCCGAATGCATTTGCGGGTGAGACATCAAAAGCTCAGCAGGCGCCTTGGTACCTGCGCATACAGCAGGCTCCGTTGATTGGCCTTGCTGCCGTCTCGGATTCGGGTGTTCTTGACCTCGAATTGATGAAGGCTGTGAACCGAAATTTTTGGATTGGTCCAACGGTTGTGGCGCATGCCGATAAAGCTAGCGATACGAAAATGAGTTCTTTGAATCTTGGCGTGCGAGCTGATTTCATTCTTCCGGCTTTCGGTAATATCGACGAAGGTGTTTATATTTCAACTGCACTTTTGTTCGGAGCTTACAAGAGCCAGACTTTTTCGGAAAGATCCCGCTGGAATGAAGCAGGAAACGCTACCGTTGATGAAGTGACTTGTGACTTTAAATCCGAAGGGTTCCATCGTGCCGGTGCGTTTGTGGTGGGTAAGCAATTTCATTTGAGCGATGATCTCCATTTGACGGGCGGATTGGGTGTTGTGAAGACGAAGGTCATGTCGTCCAACCAGAGTGGATTTTGTCAGGACAAAGGAGTCGTTAAATCCGATGGTCGTTCGCTGCCTTGGTTTGACCTGGGAGTCGGTTTCAAGCTTTAAGTAGAGTGACACGAAGTCATTCGATGGAGCTTGTATGCCAATCAACACGAAGACGAAATTGTTACTTGTGACTGCCCTCATGGGCAGTCTTTTTGCGTTTTTTGTTCAGTGCGTCAGTACGCCTGTGACACAGCGCATGTCTTTACAGATGATTCCTGAGCCCCAAATGAACAAGATGGGTGAGCAGGCCTATGCAGACATCCGCGGCAAAACTCCAAAAAGCCAAAACAAGACAGTGCGCGATGTTGTTGAGAAGGTTGGTCGACGAATCGCTGCAGCGAGTGGAAAAAATTACGCTTGGGAGTTTGAGGTTTTCGATGATCCCAATACCGTCAACGCGTTCTGTTTGCCTGGCGGAAAAATCGCATTTTATACAGGAATTTTGCCAATCGCAGAAAATGAAGCTGGTTTGGCTGCAGTGATGGGGCATGAAGTGGCACATGCTGTTGCTGGACACGGCAATGAACGCATGAGCCAGACTCTTGTCATTCAGATGGGTTTGTCTGTTGCGGACATCTCGTTGCGAAATTCGCGGCAGAAAAATTTGATTTACGGTGCTCTTGCCTTGGGTGCACAGTTCGGAATTTTGCTTCCATATAGCCGCGCTCATG
>CAYWSV010000027.1:10828-24547 GCA_964460155.1 uncultured Oligoflexia bacterium
CAACCAGCCGAGGCCGTGGGTCTGTGGGAGCGGATGAACAAGGCGGGCGGAGGACGAATTCCTGAATTTATGTCTACGCATCCCAATCCAGCGAATCGTGCTGCGAAGCTCAATGCGGCCATCCCAAGCGTTATGCCTTTGTATCAAGCCTCTGAAAAGCAGCCTTCAAAACCACTTTCCCTGCGCTAAGGCTTATTTTTCGGATTAAACTCAAATGTTCATTTGTACCCTGCCTGAGGTATTATTGCCGGTTTTTTTTGAGTCATAGGTTCAGGGGTGTTACCCTGTGTGTCAATTGAACATCAGCAGAGACACATTGAGGTTGGGTTCTGGCATTTAATGCTGAAAACCCGCGGATAAGGTAATGGGATGAAAACCCTGATTCGTTTTTTCCTTGTCATCCTGACTCTGCTCGGGACCGTTTCGATTTCTCGAGTGGCACCGGCTCAGGAGCGTATCGATATTTCGCCGATGATCTCTGTGGTTGCACTTCCTTCCACAGACGATGCTTCATCGCGTCTCGCAACTGTCGCGTCGGACTCATCAATATCGTGGACTCGCGCTAATGAATTTAGGCGAACCCATAAGTGGAATGGACGTGAAGAGTATTGGTATAAGCTCGACCTGACACAGGTCCACAGCAGCCATTTTCAAATTCCTGTACTTGTCATGCCGTTCGTCATTCAGGCGCTTACGGTCTACTCCGGTGGCCGCGAGATCTATTCTTGGGGATTGTTCAAGCCTGAGGGCCGAATTGGATTTCGTGGATATCCAATTCACCTCGTGCCACTTTCAGGTTTGAACCTAAATGAACCTCTCTTTGTTCGTGTTGGATCTGGCGGAGCCAATATTGGTCTTATTGACGGTGTATTTTTAGCTGAGCGCGGCAATGTGACTGAGTCTTATTTTTGGTTGGGTTTACCCAACTTGGGATTGTTTATTCTTGCCCTTTTGATTGGAAGTTTGTCGCTTTTTGCATTCTTGGCCACTCGTGAAAACAAAACTTTGCTGGCCTACGGTCTGTTTGCCATTGTCATCGGTACTTTTGTGGGCAGTCATTCCTACACGCTTCGGCTGTCGACTGACTGGGCCAAGGTCAGACACAGCACGGAGTTGTTTTCCCTTTATTTGAGTGGTCTGACATTTTCTTATTATTTGGACACCATTTTTTGGAATATCGATAAATATAGAATTTTGAATAAGTCTTGGAAGTTTTATGCACTGTTTGCTTTTGGTGCCGCACTTGGAGAACTCACTCAGTGGGCCCCGTTGTTTAAATGGTTGCGTCCGTGGCAAATGATAACCGCAATAATCTTTCTTACGGTTCCCTATTTCACAATTAAATCGATGTTCTCCAAAAGTGTTGAATCCTATTTTGTAGGCGGCGGATTGATCGCCTTTACGGTGGCGTCGTTTGCCGGAGTGATGTTTTCGGTGGGTGGTGGCGCGGTCACTGCACCGATATTCCATTTTTTCATCATTTCGGGAGTTTTCCTTTTGCTTGTCGGACTTGGTGGTTTGCTTGTGTACCGCCACTACGACACCAACCGTCGGGTGATTCAGTATCAAAAAGAAACGGCTGTCATTCGCGAGGCTCAGGCTCGACAGGAAAAGGATATGGAGGCTGCCAGAGCCGTTCAGCAAACATTGCTTCCACTCTCACTCCGATTTCCTGGCTTTGAAACCGCAGCTCATTGGTCAACCGCCGATCAGACTGGTGGCGACTGGTATTCGGGTTATTTCGACGACAACACGGGTGTTGCGTACCTCTTTTTGGGTGATGTAACGGGCCATGGTTTTGCATCAGCGCTCGTAACCGGATTGGCCCATGGTGCGGTGAGTTCTGTATTCAAGCTCTACTCCAAAGAGTCGGCGTTGAAGCCCGATGAATTGTTGACCCGCATCGCTCGAGCTGTGAATCATGTTGTTCATGAAAGCGCGTCACGTTCTGTGCGGGCAATGTCGATGGTCTGTTTGGCATTGAACTCAAGAACAGGTGAAATTCACATGATTAACTGCGGCCACCCGCAGGTGTACTTGATAAAAAACGACAAGATAGAAGTTCTGCTTGGCTCGGGTTCATTGCTTGGCTTTCATGCCGAACCCGAATTCGAGGTCAAGACGTACGCCATGGAGCGCGGCGATCGCTTGTTTGTGTATACCGATGGAGTGCTAGAGAATGGCCGTAATGCGGGCAAAGCTGTGTCTTTTGCCAAACTACGTCGAGTTCTCAAGCAGCCCGATAAGTCCCTTGCTGAAATGCATTCCGAAATTGTGAGTTTGCTGAAGACAACGTGGCAGGATGCTCCTCTTGAGGATGATTACACACTTGTGCTCATGCAGTGGGGTGAGCGGAGCGATGCAAAGGTCCCGAGTGCCCTCGCAACTTCCCCAATGCCCCAGCCTGTTTTTGAAAGTTAATTTCCGTTGTCGCTTTTGGTGAGTTGCGAAACGCACTCGGTTGTGACTTGAAATTCACGCAACATTTCAAGTCCTGCAGTATCGTAGGGCTCGCGGAAAACGACCTTGGAAATTCCTGCGCCGGCAATGAGTTTTGCACAGTTGATGCAAGGACTGTACGAGCAGTACAGGGTGCCTCCGCGCAATCGCGGGCCGTCGGCGTAAATAAGTGCATTTGCTTCGGCATGAATGATGATTCTCTCTTTGACGGAGCGATCCCACCAATCGATATGCGAATCGTCATAGGATGCAGGAGTTCCATTGTATCCCGTGGCAACAACACGCCTGTGTTCATCAACAATCACACACCCCACCTGACGTTTTTTGTCGGGGCTGCGTTTTGCAATGACTTCGGCCATTTCAAGAAAGTATGCGTCCCAATCGGGTTTTTCTCGGGTCATCGGAATGTCACCTCTCGTTCGCCCAGAATCTCAGCACAAGCGTATAATCTGCTTACCTGCTGACATCAATCAGCCCTGTGGTGCGGAGTGGTTTGCGATGAGTCGTTGTAAGATTGCGTCATTGTTTTTGTTTTCTGGCGTTTTAGTCCTAGCTGCCGGATTGGGCTGCGTCCGTAGGACCTACAATTCGAATCCGTACATCGTCTCAGGCGAGTTGGTTGAGGAAAACGACCCCATTTATCGGTCGACCGTATCGCTCGATTACAACGGTGGCCCCGTCTGCACAGGGTTTGTGTTCGACAAGAGGACAATCGTCACAGCCGCGCATTGTTTGGCAGGTGGTCCTGTCCGGATGAGTTATACGGTGACCTTTGGAAGCAAAAATCGCAAATTGATTTCGAGTGTAGAGGTTCCGGCCAAACAGGTTCTGGCTCATGCGTCTTGGGACCGTGGCGATCTCGGGCGCAAGAATATCGACCCCATGCCGAATTATCCAAAGGGCGACATTGGGATCATTGTTTTGTCCAGCGATGTGCCCGAGTGGGTTAAACCTTTACCGGTGAAAGAGATTGGTGATGTGGCCGTGGGTAATGATTTGATTCTTGCCGGATTTGGTCAGACCCGTGCACTTCCACAGAATGGAGTGGCCGCAGAATTTAAAGGTTTTCTTCGAAAAACCAAAGTTAAACTTGCTGGACTCAACGACGCAGGACGCGAACTGATTTGGGAATCACCAGCAGACAACTCGCGCGCTAGTTCGTGTCATGGCGATTCGGGCGGTCCAATGTTCTACGTCGAGAAGGACGGCAGCCTGACCGTTATTGGAGTGACATCTCGCTCGTATAGCGCGGATCTTGATTGCCAGACAAAGGGGATTTACACCGACGCGCGTAAATACACCGATTGGATTCGTACAAACAGAGATAAAATTCTTAGCGGAGTTGTTTCTTCAGAAGATTGGCAGCACCGTTATTTTAATGCCAAAGACGGAACAAAAATCGCACTCGATTACAAGCTGATTCAGGCCGGACCCGACTATCTGTCAGGAGATGTGTGGCTCAACGTGTATAATCCTTCTTTCACTGGAAAAGAAGTTCTGACTGCAACTCTATCAAGCTACATTAACTCTTTGACTCAGCAAAAGTTAAAAATGGAATATGCAGGAGATAACCGCTACACGATTAAGTTCGACCAATTTAAAGAGCAAAAGGTCTGTGCGATTGCCTCTCGATGGGGAATCAAACAAGACGTTATAATCGACATCAATGGAACAGCGCTCGCAGACAGTGTTTCTGGCGAAGGCAAATTCAATTTCAAATTCTGCGAGTGAAGGTGCGAATCTCGTTCATTTCTGACCGAGATTCACCTTAAGATTTTTTGTGTCCGTTATTCGTCGTCTGAACTTTGCCGCAGTGTCGCAAGCACACTGACATCCTCAAGGGTTGTCGTATCGCCTAGACTTTCGTGTCCAGTGGCAACGTCCTTAAGCAGTCGGCGCATGATTTTACCACTGCGTGTTTTGGGCAGAGAATCTGTAAACCGAATGTGGTCGGGCTTAGCAAAACTGCCGATGATTCCGCCAACGTGTGTAATCAATTCACGGGCGAGTTCATGCTTTTTGGTATCGTTCCAATCTGCCGCTAGCTTCACTTCATTCTTGAGCGTCACAAATGCATAAATCGAAGTTCCCTTAATGGAGTCCGGAACTCCCACAACTGCCGATTCAGCAACGCTTGAGTGATCGACAAGAGCACTTTCAACTTCCATCGTTCCAATGCGATGGCCTGCCACGTTGATCACGTCATCAACACGACCAATCACCCAAATGTCATTGTCAGCATCTTTGAAAGCTCCGTCGCCAGTAAAATAATAGGGTTCTTTTTGAGCTCCCGCGGGCCCAGCAAAAGTGCTCCAATATGTTTTTGCATAGCGGTCGGGATCTCCGTGAACGGTGCGCAGCTGCGAAGGCCAAGGTTTGGTGATCACAAGTTTGCCGCGATTGCCGGGAGGAACTGGAACTCCATTATCGTCGACCACATCAACCGCAATGCCGGGCAACGGTCGCGTTGCAGAACCGGGTTTGAGGCGTGTGATTCCGGGCAATGGGCTCATCATCACTGCGCCTGTTTCGGTTTGCCACCATGTGTCGACGATGGGGCATTTTCCGTTGCCGATGGTTGCGTGGTACCACTCCCATGCTTCGGGGTTGATTGGTTCTCCGACTGAGCCCAGCAAGCGGAGTGAACTCAAATTCGCTCCTTTGGGCCAGTGGTCACCTTGACGCATGAAGGCACGAATGGCTGTGGGTGCCGTGTAGAAAATTGATATTTTTTCGCGTTCAATACTGCGCCAGAAGCGTCCAAAATCGGGAAAGTCGGGTGCACCCTCGTACATGTAAATGGTTGCGCCGTTCGAAAGCGGACCGTAAACAACGTAACTGTGTCCGGTGACCCAGCCGATATCTGCTGTGCACCAGTATACATCATCTGGCTTAATATCGAAGACCCATTGGCAGGTTAGATTCGTCCACAGCGCATAGCCTGCAGTCCCATGGACAACTCCTTTGGGTTTTCCGGTTGTGCCGCTCGTATAAAGAATAAAAAGCGGATGTTCTGCAGGAAGTGATGCGGCTGCGAGTGTGCTGCCCACAACCCGCGCTTTTGAGTACCAGTGATCGCGGCCGGAGTGCATGGGAGTGGCCTGAAAAGGTGTTGCAGATTTCCGATATGATGAGTCAGCTGTTTCTCCGAGTCGATCGACAACAACTACCGACTCTACGCACGGACATTCATTTACAGCTTTGTCGACTGCTGTTTTCAGTGAAAGGATTTTGCCGCGTCTGAAGCCTCCGTTTGCGGTAATCACGCATTTGGCCTGAGCATCGAGAATTCTGTCGCGCAGAGATTCAGCTGAAAATCCACCAAACACAACTGTGTGCGTCGCTCCGATGCGTGCGCAGGCCAGCATGGCGATGACTGCTTCGGGAATCATTGGCATATACAGTGCGACTCGGTCGCCTTTACGCAGGCCGAGTTTCTGAAGTCCTTCGGCGAAAGCGCAGACCTCGGAATGTAATTGCGAATATGTGAGCGTTTTTCTTTCGCTTGGAACTGCTCCCTCACAGGGTTCGCCTTCCCAAATCAGCGCAGTTTTTTGCGCCACGGCGCTAGTCAGATGTTTATCCAAACACTGTTCGCTGATGTTGAGTTCGCCGTCACAAAACCATTCGACGAATGGCGGGTTCCACTTCATCGGAACCGTGAAGGGTTTCTTCCAAATCAAATGATCTTTGGCGAGCTGTGCCCAGTGATTTTCGTAGTGAGCGTTTGCAGAGCTCATTAGGGCTGCGTGAGCTGATTTCTTCAAATTTGCCTTTTCAGCAAATTGCTCCGAGGGTTCAACGACGCGTGTATTGAAGATCATTCGGTTCACCTTTCATCAGCAGCAAGAGCACAATTATCTGATATTTCGTTTAATTTTTTCCGTTAAATTTAAGCTTCGCACGCCGGAACGAAAATTTCATCCACAGAGGAGCCTCGGCTGCCAACGCAAACACAACCGCAAAAGTTCCTGCACTCAGTAAAGCAAGCAGTGAGTAATGTGGAAGTTTGAGAAGGCGGCTGATAGCTGTCGATATTTCGGGTCGGGCGAGATGAAAAATCATCAAAAAAATAGAAAACACAACAAATAAAAAAATGAGTCTGCGTCGAAATCCCCATTCGGTTAGTCGCAACATAAAAGGCGAAAAAGCCGCAGCAATCACGACGGCCTGCCACCATGGAAGGAGTGATAGAGCAAGAAGACACAGCAGAATCCAAATAAATTCCATAATCATATTTTTCACTTTTTGCTCTCCAAATGTGTTTGCGAGAGGGTGAGTGACTCTTTGAGTTGACCCTGCCGAACGAAAAGCAATTCTTCGAGTTCACCTTTGAGCCATGGCTTGATCATGTTTTTGTAGTGTGGGCTTCCGGCGTGTCCCGATGGTCCGCCCGGGTAAATTCCCCACGCACGAGGTTGTGCATCGACCCATGTGACCACCATGCGCCAACTCGGTCCATGATGGTCGGTTGTTGCGTTGACCGTAAGGTCGTTTCCACCTGTGGGAAGCTGGTCGACGCCGAAGCCTGCGAGATTGGCCAGATGAGGAATGGTGGTACCGCGAAAGCGTCCCCAGCTTGGAATTGGAGTTGAAAGTGCATTGCGTTTGGAGAATGAACGGAGTGTATGCAGCGCGCGTTCATACGAACGTGCAACAAGTTCGGGAAGCTCTGAACGATTGGGAATCGAAGGTGCCGTGGGCCAGTTCACAAGGTTGTCGGTCAGCAACAATTCCATCGTTCTGTCGTCCGAAGGTCTCAGGAAGTCTGACTCAGGAAAAGCCTTCTCCCAGATGGACTCGTGAACGTTCTCCCACCACTTCGACCAAACACTTGCTTCCTGACTGGTCGCCTGCATTTCAAAAGTCCACTGACTCATTAATTCCAATATTTTTTTGTCTTCCGGATTTTTAATTTTGTCGGTAGTCCATTTCACAAACAGCGGCAGCACGGACTTTGCACGCAGGTCGACGACATCATTTTGGAGATTCATCAGTGCCGAAATGGTTGTTGGGTTCGGCCGGACGAGTTCTGCGATACGCTGATTTATACGTGTCCCGCGCAAATAACTCGTGAATCCCCAGTCACCCGAAGCAAAGCCTTCAGAAGGGTCGCGTGTGGGTTGTTGGTTGGCTGAAGCTATAAATCCTCGTTCAGGCGACCAGCTTTGAGGCAGCTGTCCGTTGCGAAGGTCTTCTTGCCATTCGTGAGTCGGATTGGTTCCATCGAGAACAAATCGACCAAAACCCGAGCTTCTGTTTGGAAAACGTCCAGCTTGTAAATATCCGATTGAGCCGGTTTTGTCGGCCATTACAAAATTTTGTCCAGGAACCTGATAGTCCTTGAGTGCAGTTCTCATGTCCATCACCGTACGGGCTCGATTTAAGCTGTGAAAGACTTTGAATTCGTTGGTTGGTGTGTGCCCAGTCCATTTCATGGCGAAGGGAATATTTATTTCTCCACCGCTTTTTTGTTCCAGCACTAATTCTTTCGCAACAGGCCCCAAATGTGTTTCGATAACTTCGATTGTGCGTGCAGCTTGTCCCTTAATGCGAATGGTTTCTTTGCGAATTTTAGAGGGTCTCCATTGCTGACCGAAGAAGTAATTGGGCACGGGTTTTGTTTTGTCGAACTTCATTGCGTACCAGTCGAGAACATCAACGCCGGCGTTCGTGATTCCCCAACTGACCCAGTCATTAAATCCGATAATGACGTGTGGAAGGCCTGGGAGCGATACGCCATAAACATTCACATTGGGTGAGGTGAGCTGAATCTCATACCAAATGGATGGAAGTTTGAGATCCAAATGAGGATCGTTCGCCAGCACGGGGTATCCATGGTTTGTATGCAGTCCGTCGACGACCCAATTGTTACTTCCGTTAGATGATCTGCGTGGCTCTTTGCTTGTCTTTCGTCGTCCATCGATATGCTTCAGCACTCCGTTCATGCGCAATGGCAAAACAGGTGAGTCGAGACTGGGGCTAGCGTCAGTCACAACCATATTCATGGTGGATGAATCGAGGATGGGTAACCCCTGAGTGTAAAAATCAGGAAACAGGAATTCGACTTCTTCCTTCGAAAATTTCTGTAACGCATTTGTCATTTTAAAATCATGGAAATTCCCGGTGAGCGTCCAGGCCATTTGTTTGTGGAAGAGCGCGCATTTTAGGGGAGTCCAGCGATCGGGCGCAGTCCCGAGAAGTTTGTATTCGACAGGCCAGAGCTGTGGCGGAATTGAGTCGATATAGGCATTCACACCGCGGCTGTATGCTTCGATGATTTGGTACTGCTCCGGGTCATTGGTTCGCAGATATTCGATTTCGGCCTCGGCAGCAGATAAAAAGCCTAGCCGGCGTTGATTGCTGTCGAATTCAAAAGCGCGTTCGCCAAGAAGTTCCGAGACGCGTCCCGCAGTTGCAGCAGTTTGTAATTCCATTTGCCAGAGGCGATCGCGTGCTGTGGCAAACCCTTGTCCAAAGGCAAGGTCGAGGTCATTGTCGGCTGTCACGTGTGGAACACCTCGCGTATCCACAGCAATCGAGACGCGTCCCTTGAGGCCCTGAACTGTGAGCGACTCGGGCGAACGTTTTTTCGATACAGATGGAGAGTTGCGCAGGTAGCCTGAATAGGGGCTGAGGAAATCGCCGAGCGGTGGAATTGGTCCCAAGCGCACGCTCAGCACGATTGCGAGCAACAAAAAAGCGCTCCACGAGCCGAGAATTCTCAGAAGGTAGGGGCGCTTTTCTGCTGCGTCGGACATGACGTAAGGTCCTCCGGTGAAAATCAGTCGGTCTCGGGATGAGTGCCGGAGATTTTCGCCGGAAAAACCGGAACTGTAAATAACCTCAGTTCGACCAAGACTTCATAATGTCGATGGGTTCTTTACCTACTGCATCTTTGCGGCTGAGTTTGATTCGGCCAGTGCGGTCGATTTCAACAACCTTGACCATGACCTCGTCGCCTTCTTTCACAACGTCTTCAACCTTGTTAACGCGTTGAGCAGCCAGCTGGGAGATGTGAACGAGTCCTTCCACGCCGGGTTTGATTTCGACGAATGCGCCGAAGTCCGAAACCTTCTTGACGATGCCCAGATAAACTTCGTTGATTTCGGGGTCGCTCGTCAGGAAGTGAATCATGCGCTTGGCATGTGCAGCGGCCTCGCCGTTGTTAGACGCGAGGTTGATGACGCCTTCATCGTTGATGTCGATTTTGCAACCCGTATCTGCAACGATCTTTTTGATGTTGCGTCCGCCCGGACCAATGAGGTCGCGGATACGTTCGGTTTTGATCTTGATTTGCTCGATGCGAGGTGCGCGTGAGCTGAGGTCTTTGGCCTTGCCCAAGACGGAGGTCATCTTGCCCAGAATGTGCATGCGTCCAGCATGAGCCTGTTCAAGCGCGCTCTTCAGAACCTCAAGCGAAACTCCGGCAATCTTCATGTCCATCTGCAGAGCTGTAATGCCGGAATTACCGCCAGCCACTTTGAAGTCCATATCGCCCAGAGCATCTTCGTCGCCGAGAATGTCGGACAGGATGGCAACGTCTTTGCCTTCTTTGATAAGACCCATGGCGATTCCCGCAACAGGCTCAAGAAGAGGAACGCCAGCGTCGAGCATTGCGAGCGTACCTGAACAGACGGACGCCATAGAAGATGACCCGTTAGATTCAGTGATTTCCGAAACCATACGAATGGAATACGGGAAGCGCAGACGGCTTGGAACCGACGCACGCAAAGCGCGTTCTGCAAGATTACCGTGACCCACTTCACGACGCCCTGGAGCGCCCAGACGCTTGGGTTCGCCAACCGAATAACCAGGCATGTTGTAGTGCAGCATGAAGTGTTTTTCTTCGAGAGGACTGTAAACACTTTCGCTGCGCTGAGCGTCGTCCGAGGTACCGAGCGTGACCACTCCCAAGGATTGTGTTTCACCGCGAGTGAACAGCGCTGAACCGTGTGGACGCTTGAGCACTTGGACTTGGCAGTTGATGTCGCGGATGTCGGTTGTCTTGCGACCATCGACGCGACGATTGTCGCGGATAATGTTTACGCGCAGAGTTTTATAGCATGCCATTTCAAACAAGAATTCGAAATCTTTTGCGAGTGAGCCGTCGTCGCTTGCAGGAACCAATTCCGCACGAGCTGCAGCTTTGATTTCGTCAACCGCACTCTTGCGGTCGCTTTTCTTGGCAATCGAGTATGCTTCGCGCAGAGCGCCCGCGTATTTTTTGTCGAGCACCTTTTCCATGGAATCGTTGCTTGGTGCTTCAGGGACATCGCGTTTGGGCTTGCCAACAGCAGCACGCAGTTCTTCTTGAACCTTGCACATGGTTTTGATGTGTTTGTGAGCCACTTCGATGGCTTCAAGAATGAGTGCTTCGGACACAAAATTTGCACCCGCTTCGACCATCAGAATGCCTTCAGAGGTTCCAGCCACGACGATGTCGAGGTCTGAACCTGTTTCTTCGGCTTCCGAAGGGTTGATGAGGAATTTGCCGTCTTTGTGACCAATGCGCACACCTGCAACAGGACCGTTGAAAGGAATGTCAGAGATGTGAAGTGCAGCGCTGGCTCCGAGTATAGCCAAAGGTGCCGGCGAGATTTTGGGGTCAACCGACATAACCGTAGCAACGACCTGAACTTCTGTGAGGAAGGTTTCAGGGAACAAGGGACGAATCGGGCGGTCGATGAGGCGGCTAATCAGGACTTCGCGCTCGGTCGGCTTCGACTCGCGTTTCACGTAACCGCCGGGAATACGACCGGCGGAGTAGAGTTTTTCGATGTAGTCCACAGCGAGTGGAAAGAAAGAGGCCGTGGGTGAGGGGGCCTTTGCGCCTGTTGCGCAAACGAGAACCTGAGTATCACCGCAGGTGACGAGCACAGAGCCGCCCGCCTGACGGGCCATACGGCCGTGTTCGATGGTGATCTCGTGGTCGCCCACGCGAATAGTTTTTTCAACAATATTGAACATACAAGGGAACCTTAGACAAAGGTCTGAGTGACGAGGCCAGACTCAGACAGGAGAGCGTTTATCCTCCCGACCATTCGAGAGTCCCAGCGCACCATGCGCCAGCTTTGTGCAAATCGCCTATCGTTCCTTCGACCCTAGCAAAGAAGTGCATCCATGAAAAGGCTGAATTTGAGCCGGCCTTAACCCCCTCGATGACACCCCGCCCACTTGCGCGCTGGGAATTGGCTCAGTATTCCTTGCCCCAGTCTTTCAGTCCGGAGTGTGTGATGTCCGTGTATAAAATTCTTCATTATCC
Source organism: uncultured Oligoflexia bacterium (assembly GCA_964460155.1). GTDB lineage: Bacteria > Bdellovibrionota_B > Oligoflexia > Silvanigrellales > Silvanigrellaceae > RFOM01. The sequence goes on from CAYWSV010000027.1 coordinate 22,554, forward strand.
CCATGTTCTACTGCGCAAACCATCGACTCCGGTTGAAAAATTTACTGCGGGTCTGAAGGTCTTCACTCAGAATATGGTCGAGACGATGAATGAATTCGAGGGTATCGGCTTGGCCGCTCCGCAGGTCGGCGTTCTTAAACGAGTGATTATCGTCGACGTGCGTCCTTATTTCGAGAATCCTCAGCTCAAAGACTGGCATGGGACTTATTCATTCAGCATTGAAGGCCAAAAGAAGGATTTACCGTCGCCAATGATTTTGGTGAATCCAGAGATTGTGAGTAAAGAAACCGAAATCGATTTTCCTTTCGACGGTTGTTTGTCTTTTCCGGGCGTTGATCGCGGACACACGAAACGATGGAAAAACATTGTTCTTGAGGCAAAGGACCCCGAAGGCCGCGTTATTCGCATCGAAAGCGACGGAATTCTGAGTATTTGTCTTCAGCACGAGATGGATCATCTTGAAGGTGTGCTGTTCATCGATCGCGTACAGGGCAAGGTCAATGAAAATGGTGTTGTTGCTGACATCGAAGAGCATGAAGGCGATGCTGCGACCCGCCGCAAAATGAAAAAGCTTAAACTCGTCGACGCGCGTTCCGAGAAATTTGATTTTCTCTGAAACATTCCCGGGTGTATGAAGATGCTCCAGCGAGGAATTTTCTGTTCGAGTCAATACAGATTTGGGTGGGTGTGCAAATGTTCGACGTATTGCGCGATGTCTGAAATGACGTCGGCCGGAAGATGCGAAAAGCTTGGCATCTGACTGCCCGCAATTCCTTCAGCGAGCGTTTTTGTCACGCCCGCGGTTGTTAGGCCATTTCTTATTCCTGCAGGCGCGGGAGCAAGGAAATTGGGCGGCCGCTTATTGAGCGTCTGGCTGAGCGTACCATTGCCGCGTCCTTCAGGGCCATGGCAGTCTGCGCAGTATTGCATGAAATGATATCGGCCCTTCGCTTGTGACTCTGTGAGTTGATATTTAGCTTGAGCTTCGGGATCCAGAGCCCATGGAGGGGCTGACTTGTGAAAAAGCAATCCGAAGGGTGTGGAGTCGAAAAATGCCGGCACGATGAGAAAGCCTGCGGCGAGGGCCGCGAAAAGTCCGGTCACACTCCAGACGATGGCTTTCATCGGTAATGGTTTCGGCGTTTGTTCGTCCTTGTGATTCGTCATGTGAGGCTCCGTTTTATTGAATCTCAGAGTGCTTGACCATCCGCTCGATAGCAAGAGCCTGCGGCCATTGGATTCCGCAGGCGTGTACATTTTTCTGCCAACGACCCGAGTCCAAACTGAAGAAAAATTAAAGTCCAGAAAACCTATACTCGCCGCGCTGAGGGAAGATTTTGAAGTTCTCTATGTGGGTAAAGCAAAGCAATTGAATCAAAGATTGCAGAATTATCGTCGCGGAGGCAGCGGTTCTGCGGGAGAATGGCAGAAGTCCACTCAATTGAATGAAGAGGCAAAGAGCGTTCTGCTGATAGAGACTCCGACGCATTTTGAGGCGTGTTTGCTCGAAGTTTTTCTTATCCGCATCCTGATCCCCAAACTCAATTATACGAGCACAGGAGCCGGACGAATTCATTTTGTCTTGCAAGACCGAGAAAGCCTGCGGCTGAGTGTTTCGACACGCAAAAAAACAGGAATGAAAGTGTGGGGTATTATCCGAGCGCGTTCACAGGCGCGCCTTGCATTTCATGCACTTGCTGAGGGGCTCGAAGGCTTTCGTGCGGATACAGGAGAAATCTCCGTTCAGCCTTTTTATTCGCGATACGGCACAACAACAGGGTCGAATCGACTGATCGTTGATATTCCACGTAAGCATCTGGATGTTTGTCGTTCTTATCTGCGTGGAAAAACAGCTGGCATCATGAGTGCTCTCTGGAATTCCATGAAGAAGGCTGCTGACAGTCAGCAATTTCATTTGGCAGCGCAGATGCGCGATCGCTATCTTGCCTTACGTGAATTGCAGCTTCAGTTGCGGCGGACGCGTAAAATGCTGC
>CAYWSV010000028.1:0-1936 GCA_964460155.1 uncultured Oligoflexia bacterium
AAAAGAAAGTTTTCCGACCAGCAGCCTCTATAACGTTCTCAAGGTGTACCGTGACTTGCAGGAGAACAAATCTCCAAGCGTCGATCTTTCCGCTCTGACAGGGAAAATTTGGGTGGTTGGATACACGGCAACGAGTCTTTACGATTTGAAATCAACTTCTCTTGATTCTAAAGCCCCTGGAATGATTATTCCCGCCACAGCAATTGCAAACGTTCTTCGTCATGAAGGCTTGCAACGGTTTCCTCTGCTGAATGGTATTTTCTTGTGTTTCTTGTTTTCTTTCTTGAGTCTGCTTGTCGTTAAAGTTCAAAAAGTTCCGTGGTCAGGTCTTTTGGGGCTTGTCTCCGTGACACTTTTGGGAACGGTCGCTGTGAGCTTTGCTCATTGGACGTCTGGGCGATGGTTATCGCCTGTGCCTCTGATGCTCTCTGCATTTTCGTCTGGTTTTCTAACTCTTGTTTGGACATTTCAGACCGTGTGGCGCGATCAGTTACGTTTGGCTGGCATGGTCCAGCATTCCATGTCGCCCGAAATGGTTGAGCTGATTCGCCGTGGGGATGTTGATGTTTCACGCTTCGGTGAACTCCGAGACGTCACTGTCATGTTTTCTGATCTGGTGGGATTTACCGAGATGTCTGAAAAGCTGTCTCCCGAGCAGCTTGTTGAGGTTCTCAACGGGTATTTCGATGAAGTGGTCAATCTAGTGACTGGTTGTTCAGGCTACGTGGATAAATTCATAGGCGACGCTGTTATGGCAGTTTGGGGTGCGCCAATCAAACAAGCCAATCATGCACAACTCGCTTTGAATGCCGCTATTCAATTTCAAAAAGCCGTCGAAAATTACAACCAGAAACTTCGGCAAGAAAACCCAAATTTAAATACGCTTGGCGTGCGTGTTGGCGTTCATTCTGGTGTTGCGGTGGTCGGAAATATTGGGGCGCGTCACCGCCATAATTACACCGTTATCGGTGATACCGTGAACCTGTCATCGCGATTGGAGAGTTTGTGTAAAGTTTATGGGGCTCAAATACTTATGAGCGAGGACGCTGTAAATTCTGCACAGGCAATGAATTTTCCGGGAGTTCTTGAGCTCGATAGGGTGATCGTCAAAGGTAAAACATCGCCCACGCGAATTTTTACGTATATTGATCCTGAGGCTGGTCTCAAAACAGAAAACTATGCCTCGGGCTTGAAAAACTATTTTCAAGGGAATTGGCAAGCAGCCCTCTGTGATTTCGAAAAAATGGATTTTGCTCCCTCGCAATTGATGGCCGAGCGCTGTCGAACGGCTCTTGCTCATGGACGTTTGGAGCCCTGGAAAGATGGGGTTTGGGTTTATGACTCAAAATAAGATCTACGCCGTAGGTTTATTTGTTTTATGTTTTTCCAGCGTAGCAACAGGTCAAAACAGGAAAACGCCGGATACGTCGGGTGTGATTGCTGTTTCCGAAGCAGTGCTACGCGAGGGGTCGAGTTTTTTATCGAAACCTCTATTTAAGCTGCGCTACGGTACAAGGGTCAACAAGGTAACAAACAGAAATGGTTGGGTTCAAATCCGCCACGAAGACAAACTCGGCTGGCTACCAGAGTCGGCATTGCAGGATGGCGTTTATATCTTGCGAGAAGTTGGGCGCGGAGGAAAAACATCAACATCGATGTATAAAAATGAAGTTGCTACAGCCGGCAAAGGATTTTCTCCCGAATACGAAGACATGATGAAAAACCGCGAAGGTAAGTTGAATTATGAGGACGTCAACGCGCTTGAGGAGAAAGCTTTCGAGACGTCTGAATTGGTCAAGTTTGCCCGAGAAGTGAGGCTCAATAGCGATGTTTTCAAGTAAGAGGTTTTTGTTTTCCTGTGCTGTGTCTTTGGGTGTTTTGTCTGCTGTTGCGTGTCAGACAATCAACCGTTCGGCGGCATCTTTCGGACAAATGA
>CAYWSV010000028.1:1946-14411 GCA_964460155.1 uncultured Oligoflexia bacterium
CAGGAAATGAAACGCTCATCAAGGCGACTCATGACCTCACGCCTCGTCAGGAACACTATTTGGGACGCAGTATCCTTGCGCGCATTCTCACGGAAAAGAAGCCCGTGCGTTCGGAGGAGTTGCAAAACTACGTCAATCAGCTTGGTCAGTACCTTGCTCTTCATTCTTCGCGAACAGACACGTTTAAAGGATACCGATTCATTGTGATTGATGATTCTTCACCTACGGCTCTTTCAGCTCCGGGAGGTTTCGTTGCCGTTTCAAGTGCGATGCTGAGGTTTTCAGAGAATGAAGATGAACTGGCCTCTGTTCTGGCTCATGAGATTGCTCATGTCGCACTCCGTCATGCGGAGCAAAATATCAAAAATATCAATCAGATGGCATTTGGTCAGCAGATTCTCAGTGAAGTCGTGCTATTGGTTCCAACAGCCAGAACTCTTTCAGTGTTTAGCGATGCTATTTCGGTTGGAATAAACTCAACCTTCAACAAGAGTCAGGAATTCGATGCCGACGAAGGTGCTGTCGAAATTCTTAAACGCGCAGGTTATTCTGGGCGTGCTCTTTATCAAGTAATTCAGCGTATTCCCGACTCAGCATCCTTCTTTGGTAAACATCCACGGAACAGAGAACGCATGCTGAGGATTCAAAGGTTAACACAAAATGAAAACACTGCACCGCAACCTTTGAGGACCCAAAGATATTTGTCTTTTGTGAAAAAGAATAAAATCTGAGATAATCCGAGAACACCCAAACTCGGATGAAATTGAAAAATGAGTTCTAAAATCTCATCACGTCGTTTTCCTCATGCGTTGATTTTAGCTCTTTCATAGCCTGTAAACCCAAACCTTTGCCAGAACAGGGCGCAGACTCTTCTTCGCAAGCATCCACGGGCGGAGTTCCTGCGTGCACCATATGGCCAAGCCATTTTATGGTCACAAAGGGCAATATTCCTGTTTTTGATAGCCCCGAAGATCTAGATAAGAATAAAGATGCAAAATATGTTGGGAAGAACACGCCTGTTATTCGCGAGCTGACAGTTCTGAACGAAGAAAAAGATGCGCGCATTATGCGTATTGTTGTGCGTGGTGGTTCGCTTGCCGGCGAAAAACGCAGATGGACTCTTGCTTCGAATTTAGCTTCGCGAACGAAGTCCGTGTGTCCCGAAAATACACCGCGAAAATGTAATCAATTCGCCGTACATTTTTGTGATGAAAGTGGCTGCCGCTGCATCGATTCAGGTGCCGCACCGGACGATGAAATTGGCAACATGGTCATTGAAGGTGTTGCGACCCTTGGCATTGGGCCCGTCGCCTTTGGCGGAAAGCTTTTGCTGTCGAGTCTGAAAGCAGTTCGCCTTGTGCCCGCTGCGGTGACCTCTGCTCCAACGGTTTTTGCCAATACGTCAATCAACCTCACAAAACATGTGGCAAGCCCACAGACGCTGGCAAAGGCCGAAGAATTCATTGTGATGAACCACAAGCACAGCTTCGATTTCGCGCGCTCGCTTATAGGCAAGTTTCCATTGACTCAAAAATTAGACGTCATCGAAGTGAGCTCGATTAACTATTACACGGGATTGGGCTACGCAGACATGAATAAAGCGCTGCGTTTAGGCGATGAAGTTATGTTGAAGAAGCTTCAGCCCGTTATTGAAGCGGCCAGTTCTGGTTTAACCAAAATGGCTGATCACGCTTTCAAAGGGATTGTTTACCGCGGTGCTGAATTGTCGGATGACCTTTCGGCGCTTTACTCGGTGGGTGCACGCGTTACTGAAAAAGCCTTCACAAGCACAACCCGAAGCGCAACTCGAACTTTCTCCGGAAATACAGTTTTCGTCATCAAATCCAAGAGTGGACGAATGATCGAGGAGCTTTCGTCCTTTAAAGGCGAAGCAGAAGTTCTCTTCCCACCGGGGACTGTATTTAAGGTCTTATCTCGTTCCATTGAAGGCACAAAAACAAAAATCTCGCTGGAACAGATTCTTCCTTGAAGGTCATTGCTCGCAAAAAATAGACGGACGCAGGACCTGTGCGTCAGTGACGTAAAACCCCACATCAAAGCGCGACAAAAGTTGTTTCGACATCTCGGCGATGATGACTTCAACCTTCTCGTTGAACACCAAAAACTCGAGTTTGACCTGTGACTCGTGCAAATCGACACTCGACTCAGCGCCAAATTCTTCCAAGCGGATGGCATGAGTTCTAACGCTTTTAACACCATGCTTTTCGAGTAAAGAGAGCGCGCGCTGTGCGACGGAATGTTCACAGGTCATGGAGATCAGCTTCATGGGGGTGAGTGTCTGGCTCATTGTAATGTGTCCTTCAAAAACTGTGCGAGCTTAAGGTAGAGCGGAATTCCGACAATGAGATTGAATGGAAAAGTGATGGTCAGGGCCGACGTGAGATAGATGCCCGGATTGGCCTCGGGCAATGCAAGACGGACAGCCGCAGGTGCTGCAATGTACGATGCACTTGCAGCAAGAGTCCCCAATATAACCGTGCCGCCCAAACTCAGCCCTGCCCAATGTCCGAGTAGAATACCAATGACTGCATTGAGAACGGGAATAATCATTCCGAACAGGACGACAAAGACACCGATGTTTTTAAGGTCGCGAAATCGCCGCGAGGCAACAATTCCCATTTCAAGAAGAAAAAGCGCAACCACACCCTGAAAAGGTCCCCCAAAAAAAGGCTCAACGCGCTTGTAGCCGGAGGATCCGCTCAGGGCTCCAATGACGAGTCCTCCTATCAGGAGCAGAATACTGCGACCCGCAAGAATCTCGTGCATTGCTGCGCGAATGGATGTCCAATCAGAGTTTTTGCTTTTTGCAATTTGTGCAATCAATAAACTGATAAATATGGCAGGAACTTCGAGCAAAACCACTTGAGTTGACAAGAAACCTTCGTAGCCGATTTCGAGACTTTTCAGAAACGATTGAATTGCAATAAAGGTAACAACCGACACAGAGCCATAGTGAGCTCCTAAGGCTGCGGCATCTTCGATTTTGAGTTTTCCAATATAAAATGCAACGGCAATTGCGATAAACGGCGTGACAGTTCCAATAATCAATGTGGCCAAACTTGGTTTCCACATTTCGGCCAGCGGTGTGTTCGATAATTCAACCCCACCTTTCAGACCCAAAGCAAAGAGCAGATAAATCGTCAGCATTGAATAAATGGATTCTGGAATGCGTAGGTCGCTTTTGACGAGGGTGGCAAAGCATCCCAGAAAAAAACAAAGCACGACTGGCGAGAAAATATTCGATTGAATAACTGCGATTGAATCCATTTTTTTAACCCGAACGTCCTGTGAGGGTTTGCTCTCTGCACCCACTCCAATGTTGGGTGCAAAGGACTATATTCCGCATCGTGAGTTAGAACTTACAGTTTGAATTTGCTGAGCAGAGATTTTAGCCCCGATGTCCGGATGCCTGCCAGCGCTTTACGGACGTCTGCAAGAAGAGGCTCAACCTCTTCTCGGTCTTCACCTGTGAAGTCTTCGAGCTCAGCTACAGATTGTGTCAGCGCAGTTTTAGCCTTTTCGTTGTCTTTATTCAGAGCCAATTCCAATGCTTTCAAAGCGCCTACTTGCGCGCTTTTGAGCTTTGAAAGAGGGGCTAATGTTGGGATTTTCTTTGCGAGAAGACCATTCACGGCCGCTGTTCCAACAGCGTCACCGAGGTGTGCAAAACCCTCGCCTGCGATAAGGAGTAAATCGAGCGCCTCGATGGGGTCGTCGCTTTCCTGTGCCTGACTCACCAATGACGAACATTCTTCAGAGCTGAGGTGTTGGTGTCCATGACCGTGGTCGTGGCCACAGCAATCGTGGTGGTCGTGGTGGTCGTGACCTGAAGTGTGGTGGTGGCTGTGTTCATGGCCATGATGGCTGTGATCATGATGTTTGTGATCGTGTCCATGATCATGGCTGTGAGCATGATGTTGATGATCGTGGCCATGCCCGTGGTCGTGGCTGTGGTCATGCCCGCAACAGTCATGATGAGAATGAGAGTGATCTGCGTGTCCTGTCTTTTTGTTTTCGTGATCGTGCATTTTTAAATTCCTTCCTCAACCTGAGTGAGCCCTTCATCGCCAACACCACGGTCTAGTTGTCTGTCCATTTCATACTTGGGGTCGTAACTGTGTTGCTTTGATGCCGATTCGTTCTCCGTCCAGATGAATCTCGGGGTGTCTGCTGGAAGTGTTTTGGCAAATCCGGTCAGAATCTCAATAGCATCATCGAGAGCATTCACTCGGTTGAGATGTTCACGCAGGCCTTTGATGCCGGGGAAGCCCTTGGCATACCAGAGCAGATGCTTACGCATCAGAACGGCAGCCGTTTGAGTGTTTCCATAGTGTTCTTGATGATAAGAAATGTGGTTCAAAACCACGTCCAGCCATTCGGCAAAAGTCGGCGAGTAGGTTTTCTCTTCAAGAATTTCGCGAAAGATCCACGGATTTCCTAAAGCACCACGGCTTACCATAACCGCATCACAGCCCGTTTCGTCGAACATTCTGCGCGCAGAAGCGATATCAAAAATATCACCATTTCCGACGGTGACGGGTGGTGCTTTTTCGTCGGCAAGAGCAGCGCTGATGGCTGATTGAATGCCTGCGCGAATGCCCGAACAGTCGACCGGCGTTGAGTATGATTCAGAGCGTGTGCGTCCATGGATGGTCACCATGTCAGCCGCGCTCAGAGCGATGCGGCTGGTTGTGTCAGTGACATTCACAGCGTCGCGCGTAAATCCGAGGCGGATTTTTGCACTCAGTGGTCGAGCCGTTGCTGCGCGGGCAAGTTCGATTGTTTTTTGGACACGCGGTGGATCTTTAAGAATTGCACTTCCACATCCGGCACCCGTGACCTTTTTTACAGGGCAGCCCATATTAATATCTATGGTGTCGAACCCTTGTGCATCGAGAATTTCAATGGCGGTGGCTACGTCTTCTGGGTTGGGTCCTGTGACTTGAACACCAAGAACAGATTCAGAGGCATGGCGTGCCATCATTTCGAAGGTGCGTTTGTTTTTGTAGCGGATTGCCGTTGAAGAGAGCATCTCAACGTACGTCAGTCCGGCACCTTGTTCCTGACAAATTCTTCGAAAGGGAATGTCCGAGACACCGGCCAACGGGGCGAGAAAAACGCGGTTTTTGACCCTCAAACTTTGAATGCGGAGGGGGTCAGAAAAGCGATGAAAGGGTGTGCCCGAAAGGAACTGGTTCATTTTCCGAATTCTCCAGTGTCTGCTGCTCCTCCTGATGGCCCAGATTGATGAATCTTTCAAGGATTTCCTCGGGGCTCTCGATGCAAAAAGCACCCTCTTTTATCAGTTGGTTACTGCCCTGACTGTTTGGACTGTGGACCGGACCCGGCAGGGCTCCAACGTCGATTCCGCAGTCTGCGGCCAAATGAGCGGTTATGAGTGTCCCGCTCGCCGAGGCGGCCTCAATAACCATAAGAAAGTCACTCAGTGCGGCTATAATTCGATTTCGACGCGGAAAATTCCATTTTTCAGCGCGCTGAAGGTCATCAAATTCACTCAGAACCAATCCGCGTCCCGATGTTGCCATGGCCTTGAGGAGTTGTTGGTTTGATTTGGGATAGGGGCGCTGTAGGCCCGAACCTAAGATAGCCACGCTCGAACCACAGGCATGTGAGATCATGTTTGCGACAGTGTCGACTCCAATGGCTGCGCCCGAAATGACACACACACCTTGTTCTGCAAGAGCAGTTGCAAATCGCGCTGTCTGTTCGCGTCCATAAAAAGTGGGATGTCGAGATCCGACGAGAGCGACGCGTCGTTTTTTCAGAATGTCTGGGTTTCCGGAATAGCGGAGTGCAAGAGGGAAATCTGCGGGTAAACGCCTGCGGATCATGGTTTCGATCTCAAAACGATTGAGAAGAGGCATGTGGTTTTGTGTTGTGTGTGCTCCATTGAAAACATGTCCAAGCGCGCAGCGTCTGTCGTGAGTCAATGCTTCAAAGGCGCGTTCGCGAAGCAACAAAGGGTCGCTTAAAAGAGAGCGAGGCAATGTTCCCTGAATAGATGCGCTGCGAACCAGTCGTCCGAGTTCTGCAGCTGTAAAGTGAGATTGAATTGACCAAAGAAGAGCGTTGCAGGCGTTGGTGCGTGAATCGCTCGCAGTTTTGAGATTCAAGGACTGTGCTGTTTCGTTGTTCATCTGATGATTTTGCTTTCCGCTGAATCGAGTTTGGAATGCGCGTCTGTGGGGCACGCAAATGTCACATATTGAGATGAAACTTTTCGACAGCGCTGACGATTGTTTCAAAAAATGATCAAAAAAATTTCATCAGACGATCGGAATTTGTTCGCTGTCTCGTTAAAGTGACACGCGCGAGTGTCAGGTGAGTGACGAACTGTTGACTCATTTTCGAAGCTTGACTGGCCGGCGGGTTGACACACTGTGGAGCTCGTGGTTTACTGCAGGCGTAAATCCAAAAAATTAGTTTGCTTTACCAGCAGTAGGAAACTGCTCAGGTGCCCACTTTGCCGTCAAGGAGGATAGGCGATGAAAGCACAGCGTTGTCCGTATCATGTCAGACAGGGTGTTGTAGATGCCGAAGGGCAACTCGTTCTGAGTGATGTGTGCGGAGTGAAATCTGCATGTGGTGCTGCATGTACGTATGCACCGTTTGAGGATTCGGCATTTAAGGCGTGTCCACGGTTCGCCGCTTATCAGCGTGGTGGAACAGGTGAGCGTCAGGTGTTGATGCCGAAGAATGATGTTGAGTATATGCCCGAGTTCGGCGGATTCTCGAGTTTCAGTGAAATGGAGCTGATGTAATCCTGCAGAATGAGGGAGGGTTGAGGGTGACCACACTTTCGCCTGAGATTCCTGTGGGCGAGCAAGCTCACCAATTCGCCGTTGCTTCTGCAAACGGTATTCAGTCGTTAAATCCGTTGTTCATTCCTGTGCTTTTGCGTTTGGGTTGTTTGTCGGAGTTGAATGAAGGCACCGACAAACTCAAGCTCATTTTTGAACGCTCGGTGCGCGCTGAGCTTCAAGCGTGTCTGACTTCGGGGGCGTTATGGTCTCGTGCGGGTTTGTGGATGGGGTACACCTCTTTTTTCAAAACCCTGCAGGACGAGACGGATGATTTAACAAGAGACGTGCTCACAAGCCGTTATGTTTTGTCGCAGACTTCGGCAGAGGCCTTGTTTGCAACAGACGTTTCGTGGTCGCGTTTGAGTCAATCTGTTCAGGAGCAAACGGCAGAGCGTTTGTCAGATGCAGAAGCTCAAGCGAATCTCTCGGTTGTTCTGCGCAATGCCTACACGCAACAGCGCGATGCTTTTGTGCGCGAGCTTGCTGTGCGCGCACTGCCGACGGTTGTGCTGGTGATTTCGACGATGATTGCCATTGTCATGGCATCGTTCGTGTGGCGTTCTCTTTTTATTGGCAACTGAATTTACTGAAAATAGGAAATATTCGGACAGCTAAACTCGTCGTCAGAGCGTGCACTTTGATGGCCGCATTCGCGCGCTTCGTGTAAGTTGCAGCCGCACTCACTGCAGAGTCCGCGGCAGTCTGTGCGACACAAAGGGAAATCGGGCAGGCTTGTAAAAACGACGTCGGTAATGAAATCCGAGAGAACCAAAGTCATGCCGTCGTGCTCGTAGGATTCCATCTCGCTTTCAGACAACTCATGCTCGCCCGAGACGGGAGAATCGCTTCCACGCACAAAAAGCGCTTCGTTCTCGGTTTCGATGAGGTTGCGGAACGGAGTGAGGCTGCGAATGCATTCCAGTTTGGGTTCCATGCGTAGTCGGGCTGTAACCCTGTAGGCTTGACTTTGTCTCTCGACATCAATGCTCAATGAAAAATTTGCGGACTCTCCAGTGGCAGTGCAATGGATTTCGTCGAGTATCTCCTCGAGCCAAGAATGTTGTTTGAGGTCGAGTTGGGTGCTTTTGAATTTGGTTTTGGATGCGTCCGCCATTGAGGAACCAATGATGAACGTACAACCGTTGCCAACCTGATTCAGAGGAAGCTTCCAACTCATGAGTCTCTCCTGTTGTGCCGTTTAAACACCCGGCCGTGTCGGGGGTGGGGAATGTCCTAACCCGCGCAAAGCTGCCATACCGATGAGCGCCACAATGAGCAAGAGTCCGCAAGAAATGTAAAGTGATGGCGCGCCGCGCATTGATTCGTACATAAGCCCCATGAATGCGGGCCCCAAAATACGCGCCGCGGCCGATAAGCTTTGAGCCATGCCTAATGCGAACCCTTGCCTATCGTGCGGACTCAATCGACTGACCAAGCCGCTGAGAGCAGGATTGGAGAGTGATGAGCCTAAAGATAGAAAAGAGAGGGCGACGTAGAGCCCTTGAGTGCTGGGTGCTAGAAAAGGAATCAAAAAGATACCCAGCGTTAAGGAAAGTTGACCAAGATTGAGCGTGAGTTTTTCTCCCGCGTGCTTCAGCAGAGGACGAGAGAGTCCGCCGGTAAAAAGCAACACTAACGCGCCGAGGAACAAAAATGCATTATAGATTGAGGTTTGATTCATCTTGTATGCGTCGGCTAAAGCCAAAGGAAGAATGGTCTCGACTCCCACGAAGCCAAACACCTGAATAAACTGCATCAGAAGAATTGTTTTGAAGTAGGGCCGGCTGAGAAGCTGAGCGGCGTCTTCACGTGGACTGCGTTTTTCCGAACCCACAGAATCCGCGCCCCTTTGTGCAGCAGCAATGATTCGGGACAACTGAGGATGTGCAAATCGATGATGAGTCTCTTTGAAGCGGAAGAGAATCAGGAGCAGGTTTATAAAGTTGAGGGCTGCTGCAGCAATCGAGATCGGAACGATTGGGTTTTCAGGGCTGAGCACTGTTAACAGTGAGCCAAGGGCAGGTCCAAGTGCGAAGCCGGCGCCGAAGGCGATTCCAATGACCACCATCGATCTGGAGCGCTCATGTGGTGGAGTGATGTCGGCGATAACAGCTTGCGCAACTGAAATATTTCCAGAGGCAACACCAGCAACAAAACGCAGAGCAGCCAAGAGAGCGTAACTGCCGAGTGCGGGGGCGAGTCCTGTTGAAGCTTGAGCGATAAGCGAGAGGAGTATGGTGCCAATGAGGATCTTGCGTCGACCGACTTTATCCGACAATCGTCCGAGCACCATAACCGAAAGCAAAGTGCCAAGAGAAAAAATCGCGGACAAATAAGCGGATTGAGCATCGGTTGCATTCAGACTGCGCGCAATTGAGGGAAGAATAGGTATAAACATTCCAAACCCGATAAGATCGAGCAGGATTGTCAGAAAGACAGACAGCAGAGTATAACGTCGAGTTGAGTGATCTTCTCTGTGTGAGGATTCAGCGGTGTCGGCCATGGGCTGAGTTTGAGCCTCCGTCAGCGGGAAGAAAAAGACAGACACATCTTCTGTCGGACATCGAAAGGAGAACGTATGCCAAGTTTCGACGTTGTTTCGGAAGTCAATGTTCAGGAAGTCGACAACGCAGTCAATCAGGCACAAAAAGAAATTCAAGCCCGGTATGATTTTAAGGGCACGAAGTTTGAGTTGAGTTTTGATGTCAAGACGACCGAAATTAAACTCAACGCAGACGCGGAGAGTCGGCTCGAGAGCATGCTTGATATTCTGAATAGCAAGCTCATAAAGCGTGGAATTGAATTGGGTGCTATTGATATAGGCAAACGCGAGGCTGCCGGTGGAATGATGATGCGTCAAACACTCAAAGTGAAACAGGGTTTGGAGCAGGATAAGGCCAAGCAGATTATTAAGGTAATTAAGGACTCAAAGCTTAAAGTAGAGGCTCAGATCCAAGATAAGCAGGTCCGAGTTTCGGGTAAAAAGATTGATGATCTGCAAGAGGTCATTGCTTTGCTGAAGTCTCAACAAGGTCAGCTCAAGATTCCGCTTCAATTCGTGAATATGCGCAGCTGAGGTTTTCCTAAAAGAACAAATTGCAATTGCCTGAGGAGGTGTCTGTGATTGAGGTGACCAAACTTGATGGCTCAAGATTGTTCGTCAACGAGATCAACATTCAGTGGATTGAAAGCCTTCCGGACACAGCCATCACATTTCTGGGTGGAGCACGCGTGATCGTTCGCGACACGCCCGAAGAAATTGCTCGTCGGTGCAACAATCTTAAGTATGCGCTCGATGCGAGTGCGTCGTCCGACAACCCATCCGCGATGTCTGGATTGAACTCGTCAAAGAGTTAACGCATCGTCAAAGTTTGGATACGAGCGACTCATCCGTTCACTCTTCTGGTTGGCTATCCGGCTTATGATCACTCCTAGTGCATTTGCACTTATGGAGGATCGACGGATGGTGGTTTCAAAATGGGCTCAGATGAGTGGTCGGCGAAATTCCCCATGGCTTCGTGCGGGAATCTCTGCGTGTTTGATTGCAGGCGCCGTGTTTGCACAGAAGGCCAACGCGTCCATCCTTCCTCCGAACAACCTTCATCTTGAAGATAATGTTCACTCTCTTGCCAACATGACTGAGCAGGATTTCAATCGAATCGTAAACACGATTATCAATCTCTATAAACCTATTGTCGCAGCCAAGGGTGCAGTTCTGAAGTCCAATAATTTATGGACTGACCCAACGGTTAACGCGAGTGCTCAGCAGGTTGGAAACAACTGGATCGTAAACATGTATGGTGGACTTGCACGCCGTGCCGAAGTGACTCCCGACGGTTTTGCGATGGTTGTGTGTCATGAGCTGGGACACCATCTGGGTGGCTTTCCTTTTTATGGCGACACCGATTGGGCTGCCTCGGAAGGCCAGTCTGATTATTTCGCAACGCAGTCATGCGCTCGTGAAATCTGGAAAAATCAGGCTGAAGAAAATGCTCGCTTCCGTACGTTGGTTGGTGATTTCGAGAAAAGAAAGTGCGATGCGACATGGAGTAAAACCGAAGATCAAGACCTGTGCTACCGCACAGCTGCTGCGGGCCAGAGTTTGGCAACGTTGCTTGGTGCGCTGAGAGGGGGCTCTGCGGCTCCGCGTTTCGACACTCCAGATCCACGCCGTGTGAGTTCAACCTATACGGCACATCCCGAGGCACAATGCCGATTGGATACTTATTTCAGTGGTGCTCTGTGTCCAGTGAGTTTCGACAAGAATGTTATTCCTGCGCGCAGTACGTCTGGCGGACAGACCAACAAGGATGCTGAGCTTAAAGCATCGTCCTCGTCGTGTATGACTGCTGCAGGCTATGCAAACGGTGTACGTCCTTTGTGTTGGTTCAAGCCTCAACTCGAGTTCTTAGCGATTCAGTATTCGGATACTCGCGTTCAAGAGAAGACAGGTAACAACAACGGAGTCGTTGAGCCGGGTGAAGTGATTGAAGCATTCTTCACACTCGCAAATAAAGCTGTAAAGGCGACAACAAACATCGAAGCTGTGTTGACGAGTTCAACCGAAAAGATTCAGGTTCTCGAAGGTCAGGCTCAATTTGCTGACATTGCCTCCGGAGAAATCAGCGAGTCTAAATCACCTTTTGTTTTCAAAGTCGCAGACTCGGCGCAGTGCGGTGAAAAATTGCCTGTGGTCTTGAAGGCCAAGAGCGACCAAGGTGCTGTGGAGTTGGCGCGCGAGGTTCGTTTGGGCCGTTTGGTCACAACTGAGCTGGGCTCGGTGTCAACCCAAATCAACATTCCAGACAACGATGTTCTGGGTATTGAATCTGTCTTGGAAAGCGCGGGCGAAGGCTCGGCATCCTCGTTCAGTGTCCGTTTGGACATCGAGCATCCCTATGTGCGTGACCTGCGCGTGAGCGTCTTTTCACCCGAGGGCAAGGAATTCAAAGTCTATCCGAATGCCAACTCGCTCAAGGGTCGCCGTACAAGCAAGACTGATGGACGTCTTGACACGGGCATTCATGAAACAATTCAGGTAGACTCTCGTGTGGAGAAGATGAAAGGCACTTGGAAACTGAAAGTGAAAGACGTTGCTGCACGCGACGTTGGTTCTCTTCAGGGTTGGGGTGTCACGGCCTCCAAAAATCAATGTGACGGGCAACTCAAGTGGGCATCTCGCAGCACACGCAGAAAATAAAACCGATTGCACGTAGGGCCGCCGCTGCGACTGCAGCGGCGTCTCTTTTTTTAGGTGCATACGCCGCAGGAAAATCGGCTGAACCCGAACCGACTCCCACGCCAACTCCTGAACCAACAGAAGTTCCTCGACCCGATCACATGAACGTAAAAAAGCCCTCAGCTTCGGATGCACTGCTTGCGCAGGACTGGCTGAAATTATCATTGATCAAAGCGAACGATGTTCCCGGTTTGAAGCAAACACCCGAGCTTGCCGACAACGCTCTGCGACGCCGAATCTCTCAGAGTTTTGGACTCCCAGCGATTATGACCATGAGAGATCCGGCACGGGATCCTCCCCAATGGTGGACTGCTGAAACAAAGGGGACCGAGTCGCTGAATTTGGGCCCCACACGTCACTTCGAGCGTCCGGAACTTAAAA
>CAYWSV010000028.1:14421-22786 GCA_964460155.1 uncultured Oligoflexia bacterium
TGAGGTTGTCAGGTTGTGGACTCAGGGGCGCACGGCAGAGGCTGCCAAGTTGCGCAACCGGCTACAGATGGACAAAAAGAAAGTTCCACGCGGGACCCTTGAACGCACAGCAGTTGCCATTCTCAACGGGTTTCTTGATCTGCAATTGGCCATCGAAGCTGAAGAACCTTTATCATTTTATGGCCCAGCATCAGGCTCCTTGTGGGATGCATTGGGGAGTACCGAGACCAAAATCTTTTTGGACCCTGTGGGAAAAAATAAAATTGAATCCCAGCTTTTTGATTCGGCTCTTGCTGAACCAGCCATGTTTACTCAGGCAGGTGTTTGGCCACCAATGCTTGCTCCCCCAAAACTTTCAGCGCGTTCAATGGATCTCATTCCCTTTGTACGTACTTTAGCGTTGCCGGCAATTGTGAATGTTGCTGCGCTCTCTGCGAAAGCTAAGAATTGGACGCGCGTTTTTGATACAAGTGACAAGTTTAACGCCATATATTCCTTGCTCGATAAGACTGTGACCAACAGGGAAGGGCGCAGTTTACTGTTTACCACTCCTCCAGGGGTCTCAGTAACGCACGCAATGCTCATGCGTCCACAAACAGCTCATCACCTACAGGTCATGATGCAAATGTTAAGGGTGCAGGCGCAGTTTAGAGCCGAGGACCCCCTGCGTGCATTGCGCGAAACTGCGCGGGTTATTTTAAGCTCAGAAGTGCCGGCGTTTCGAACAATTGGCTTTTCGTTTGCTGGAAATATTTACGATGACCTAGGTTATCCGAATTATGCACGTCGTTTTTATGCCTTTGCCGAGGCATATGCGGACATCGAATGGTATCAGCAAAATCCTTATTTTCTGTTGGGTGGAGCAGAGAGTGCCTTTTGGACTGGCGACTACGACATCGCCCGTCGAGCCTTCGAAAAATTTCTTCTCGCTGCCGGCGATAAAACTTATGGTCCATGGGCGCGCTTGCGTTTGGCAGAAATCACCCAGTTAAAACAGGGCACAGATAAAGCCGCACCGCTTTATGAATCGTTGTTTCGCAGTCAGCCAAATCATCCGGCTGGGCTTATTGCTCGTCGTCGGTTGTTTTGTATTAACTCTGCCAGCACTGGCGCACGTGCCCGTCATTTGGAATATCAGGCTCTCAAAGACATGGTCACTCAATTTGACGTTGCGGAAATGGAACAAATTCGCGCATGTCATATTACGGGTTTAGTTGATGATGTGGCTAAAATGTCGACGGGCAATGTTCAGTCTTTGCCCGACGAGGCTGCTCTTCAGTTAAGTTTGATTGACGAATTCAAACAGAAATATCCCGAATCCTCTTATCTGAGGTTTTTCGAAACCCGCGCACAAGCTTTACAGGCAGCCAAAGGACCTTATCATTTGGCCTTCAAACAGTGCTCATCAGCGCTTGAATTCGTTCGTCAAAACGAAGCGAAAATTTCGACGTTGAAGAAGAACAGTGGACGCTTTCTCGACACGCTGCGCTGGACTCAAGATGAGCAAGAAAGATTGATTCGCTGCGCGGCTCTCTTTTCGTCATCCGAAACTCTCGAAAAAATTCAGAAGGAGCAAGATAAACGCACTGACAGTGGTCGTCAGTCGAAAAATAAAAAAGCTGGTCGAAAAGCCACTCAAAATGCTCGCACCGGTGAATCTCCGGACCAGCGTCTGGTGCGCTTAACCCTCTCCATGACCATTCGTCCGACAGATAAAACGGCAGCGGATCTTCTCAGTGAATTGCGCCGTCGCGGCCGTTTTACGCTGGGTGAAGATGTTAAAACTCTCGAGGAACGCCAATCAGAATCGATCGATGACCCGGAATTTTGGGTGAAGCTTGCAAAGCTCAAGGTCCTTGGTTGGGATCTTGAACAGCCAGCTGCAAAGAAAAAACAGCTTAATCGACAGCTGCGGGCCGAAGTTCTGAGACAACCGTATCAAACTCTGAAGAATGATGAGTTTTGTCACCGTTTTATGCTTGAATCAGCAACTTTGACTCGAAAAGAATGGGATGCTTTTGTTCTCGCGCTGCCCACCTCACGTTGGTTAGAGATTTCTGGAGTCTCTGCCGCACCAGCGGTGCCTGCTGCGACTCCTGCTGCTGAAGAAAAAAGTGACTCCTCAAGCACAGACGAGCCAGAGAAATCGTCTCGCGAACCCGTAAGTGAATGTGCCAAGCAGGTAGTCGTCGAGGCTCTACGAACCGCGCAATCTTTGCCGACTCTGGCGCGCGACCGGCATTTGCTTTGGCCTTGGCTGAAGGCTCGTGGTGCTCAGCAAGAGCAGGAAGCCTGGCTGGCTCTGGGGCAGCGCTGGGATCAGCAGGGAAGTGTTTCTAAACAGGAGCTTGAGACCCTATTTAAGACCTTGGAAAAGGAGGCCGATAACCCTGTGGTCAGGCAGGCGGCAAAGGCTTGGATAGAATCACGCAAGCCGTCGGGGTTGTGGTAGACTCAAGCAGACTCAGAGACGTTTTTTAAAACCCGGATATTCGGGGAGAGAGGCGGATTATGGGAGACGTGTTGTCATTCAAGGGCAAGAAAAACGAAACAACTGCCCGCACAGCAAAACAACGTAAAAAACCGACCAGTGGCACAGTAAAGGCAAAAAAGACAACAGACAATCCTCCAGTCGCGTTGAAGCCCACTGCCAAAACGAAGAAGAAAAAAGAGACCCTCAATGCCGAGAGTATAAAGTTGTGGTGGATCTCGCAGGAGTTCGATGAACTTATTCGTAAGGCAGTCATCGACAAACACATTCCTGTTGAGGAACTTTCAGCAGTCATGGCACACCGTCTAGGTTCGTTGCTTGTTGTGAGCGACAGAACTCCTGAACTGACTCTTTTCTGTTTGAAAATTATTTCCAAAATTACCAACCAAAAATCATCGGGCTCAAACGCCAGCTGAATTCGTATTTCAATGAGTTTGATTTTTTTGAATCAGTCCGTCCTCTGTTGAGGGCGGATTTTTTGTTGAGAATGCATCTCTTCCGTCGGTAACAGAACAACTGGGTCGCCTTGAGACAGTCCGTTGAGGACTTCTGTTATGCGTGTTGTTTTCAGGCCCACCGAAATAGGTGTTTTGAAAATGCGGCCATGAGACTCACGAAAAACAAAGGTCTTGTTGTCTTCTGTCCAAATGGCTGAATTGGGTAGAATGAGCGTGTCTGATTTGCCACCCAATTCGATGTGTGCCTCGAGTTCAAGGCCGGCCGGTACTCGATCCTCTGGTGGTTGTTCAAACTCTATCCAAAGACGCGTTCGCTGTTCGCTAATTCCTAACGGAGAAATTTTTGGGAGCGCTGTGGGTGAAATCATTCGCACACGACCTCCCACTGGAAAATCGGAAAAGCGGACGGGCATTCCCGGACGGACATCCATAGCTTCACGAGCGAGTAAATCCATTTCAAACGAAAGTGCTCCCGTTTGAGCGATATCTAAAAGCGGAGTGCCTGTCGTAACAAAGCGCGGTTTGTCGTCGTAAATCCAGCTGACAATCCCGCTGCGAGGTGCTCGTAGGATCAGAGTGTCACTGTTTTTTTCGGTACCCGAGCCGAGTGAAGCGCGTGCCGCTTCGCGCTGATGTTTTGCTGCATCTAGGCCCGCTTCTGCCGAGCGCAATTCTTCTCGCAAATCCCGCACCTGAGTGCGTGCTCTTTCAATCTCCTGAACACTCAGTGCACCTGCTTTAAAAACACTCTCAAAGCGCAGCAGATCGTTTTCTGCGGATTGAAGATTTATTTTTATTCGTCGGACAAGGGCTTGAGCCTGATCGGCTTGAGAGCGTGAGGTTTCGTACTGTGCCTTCAAAGTTGTGCGTGTGCGCGGATCAATAAGCGGTGAAACGCCGGAGCTCATAGAGAAAAGTGGTGATGTTGATTCGTTTACGGATTCTCCGACACGCGGATAAATTCTTGTGATCCAGCCAGACGAGGGTGCAAGAACAGAGGAGACATCTTTAAATCGTGTCGTGCCAAAGTCAGAGATTTCACGGCGAAGCGTTCCTCTCTCGACTTGCACGATTAAAACCAATGGTGCTGCAGGTCGTGAAAAAAGATAAAGGAGTAAGAACAAGGCGAGAACAAGAGAAGTTAACCAGATTTTCTTGTTCTTTAGAAGTTCTTTAAGCCGCATCATGGTTATTCCCTCGTTTTTAGGATGGCGAGAAATGCAATTTTATGGATGCGCGGCTGAATAAATGCGGCCGTCAGGATGACCCCAGCCCAAAGCATTGTGGCGGCCCAAAAATAGCTCTGTAAAGTGATGATGACGGGAATGCGAAAGACCTCAGTTTCGAGTGCACGCATGATGATTTCGAGAATCTGTTGGCCCAACCAAAGGCCAGGAAGTATGGCGAGTCCTGTGAGAAGAATGTAGTCCAACCAAAATAAGAGGGTGAGCTCGCTTTCGGCAAAACCCAAGGCCCGCAACAGAGCAAACTCACGTTCTCGCTCCGAGAACTGAATGCGTGCATTGTTGTAGACAACGCCTATAGCAATAAGCAGTGCAAAGGCGATCATGACATTGCGGAAAATTCCGATGTTCTCCGCCATTGTTTTCTCAAACGCCTTTTTTTCAAAATTCTTTTCCGACAGGGCAAAGAGCGTGGGTAAACGCACGAACAGGCTCGGGGTGTCGAGCTCTGCGTTTCGCTCTGCTTTGAAAAGAATCGTGTTGAACGATCGGCTGACGTGAAAGATTTTCGCAAAGTGCTCTGGAGAAAGAGTTGCAATCGTTCCCATTAAATTCTCAGACAAGTCTGTGATTTCGGCGATGACCTCGGATGGTTTTCTATCGCGGGTCAGCAGTGTGACTTTTTGCGGAGGAGAAATTTTAAGGGCATCTGCGAGTGATTTTGAAATGACGATACCCGACTGGGCAAGGGAACGGACTGGAATGTTTTCCAGATGTCTGAGTGTCTCGGGCTGAGCTTTAACAATCAGTGTCAGCTCACGTTCGGCCGGACCCAATTTCAGTGTTACAGGAAGAACTAAACTGGCTTCTGCGATTCCCCGAGGCAGCAGTGCGCTGACGGAGCGTGTCGCCGAGAAGGGGAGTCTGTCGGTAAAGAGTAAAGTGTGCGACTGACGTTGAGTCTCATTGAACTCAGTGTCCATCATCTGAACGATGGCATACTCCTCGAAGCGAGCGAAGAGAAGTAGAGCTGTTGCGAGCATAAGCCCCAGAAGGGTGATTGTGCTTTGAAAGGGTCTGCGAAAGATGTTGCGCAGACTCATGCGTGTCAGCAGTGACATGTTTTGCAAGACAGGCAACGAATCAAGTGACGTCGCTCGTGTGTGTGCGGGTGCCGCGGGAACAAGGGCCTGAGCAGGGACCTCTTTGTAGATATTTATCAATCCACGCAGGCTTCCAAAAAGAGCCGTGGCCAGACACATCAGCAGGCTGAGTCCAACAGACGAGAGGTCAGGTTGATAAACGGTATAAGCAAATCGATAGAATTTTATGTAGACCTCAAACATTTTTTCCGACATCCAAAAGCCCCCCCAGAGCCCCAGAATCAACCCAGGGATAAGGCATCCGAATGCCAACAAAAGTGCGTGGATTGTGATTGTTCGCCTTTCGAAACCAAACGCCCGAAGAGTCGCAAGACTCTCGCGTTGTGTCA
Source organism: uncultured Oligoflexia bacterium (assembly GCA_964460155.1). Taxonomy (GTDB): domain Bacteria; phylum Bdellovibrionota_B; class Oligoflexia; order Silvanigrellales; family Silvanigrellaceae; genus RFOM01. The sequence goes on from CAYWSV010000028.1 coordinate 20,047, forward strand.
GAAGAATGCGGGTCATTGTGATATTGAGAAGAAAGAGCGCCACCGATATGAAAAGCGCAGGCATATACAAACTCATGGCTCGGAGCTGATCAAGTTCACTTTCAAGAAAGTAATGAGACAGTTGTTTTTTGCGGGTGATGATTTGGGTAAAACCATAGGGCTTCAGGATTGCCGAAATCTCGGTTGATGCCTTGCGCAGTGTTGAATCATCTGAAACCGAGAGGAGTATCTCGTTACAGGACGATTGCAAATGACTGGTTTGTTCCAGAATTCGTGGATGAATCCACCACGCGGAAAAAAGCTTGTCGTCGGGAATGCTCGTTGCTGAGCCGGTCTGATAGATATACTCGGCCGAGCGCACCAATCCTGCGATTTTAAATTTAAAACTTTTGCCTCTGATGAGGACATCAACCAAATCGCCACTGCGAATCTTCCAAGCGCGTGCAAATGCATCGCTCAGGAGCGCCTCGTTCATTGAATTGCGTGTGGGGCGCATTCCTTCAACTACCTTAAGACGATTGAGGGCATCCTCTGCGGGTAAAGAATGAAATCGCGCAAGGATTTGTCTTTTTTCTTTAGCAAGCCTGACCTGACCCGATTCCGATAACCGACAATCCACCTGCACGATTCCGCGAATTTTGCTTAGTCTTTGCACTGATTCACGAGGAATACGCACGAGTGGGATAAGTGCATCGGCATATTGAAGTTTTTGGTATGTGATCTTTTGTGACTCTTGCAGGCTCACGAGGTTGCTCTGAGCCATAATGAAGGAACTCAGTCCGGCAGCCATCACACACGAAAGAACGAGTGCAGGTCCCAAAAGAGTAAAGATGTCGCGAACTGTTTTTTTGAGCAAAATGGAAATGCTGCTCACCATTTGAGTTCTCGAGCCAGCATGTGATGTTGGTTGAGTTCGAGTGAGTGAATTTGGCCTCCCGACATGCGCAGAATGCGATCTGCAAGATGTGCAATGGTTGCGTTGTGGGTAATGAGGATGACGCTGATTCCAAAATCGTGATGAACTTCTTCAATGGCCTGAAGAACGATGACTCCAGTAGCCACATCAAGCGCGCCGGTGGGTTCGTCGCATAAGAGTATGGCCGGACGTTTTACTATGGCTCGCGCAATGGCAACACGCTGTTGCTCTCCGCCCGACAGCTCACTGGGAAAATGATTGCGTCTGTCCCACAAATCGACTCGGCGCAACGCTTCTTCACTGCTCATCGAGGTTTGGCTGTGACTTTCAATGAGCTGTACATTCTCGAGAGCTGTCAGTGTCGGAAGAAGGTTGTAGAATTGAAAAACTAACCCGACATTTTGCTTTCTAAACTGCGACAGTTCTTCATCCGTTTGTGTTGAGATGCTCTGCCCCTTGAAAAGGACTTCACCTTGAGTGGGTCTGTCGAGAGTTCCAAGGATGTTGAGAAACGTCGACTTACCGCTGCCCGAAGGACCAAGAACAACGACGAGCTCACCCTGATAAAGAACAAAATCGAGTGTTTTGAGTGCCTCAACGGTGATTTGCCCCGAAGTGTAACTCTTGCTGATTTTTTTGGCCTCAAGAAGCACAGTGTCCATGTCTGTTCCCTCGCCGCAATGACTTTGCAACAGGTCACGGTTAAAGATTATAGTTCTGGGCAATGCTTTGGATGAGACATGGTTGCTGCGGAAGGAATAAGGAATGACTTCTCCGAATATCGTACGCAAATCCGATCATGCTTACATTTTGGTTTGCAGAACGTGTGGTGATGCTTTCAAAACAACACCGAGTACCTCCACTCAACTCAAGCGTCTTTTGGAGGATGACCTTCTTGCGGGTCAGGGATGGCAGGTGAGAGTTGTGGAAAGCGGCTGTTTGGATGTTTGTCCTGTGGGTGCTGTGACGGTTCGCCTAGTGGGTGCGGAAAAAAGCGAACATAAAACACTCACCTGGACGTGGCAGCCGGCACACGACGCTGAGGATTTGCTGGCTGAGTTACGCAAATATCTGGTCTCAAGAAGTACGACAAAGAAGTCCTAAGGGAAGGTAACAGTCACGTTCAGCTTGTTTTTGTTTCGTGCATCTTCTTCACTGACACTCATGCCCACGAGACACGAACGGCCATCGGATGTGCGCAGTTCAAACGTATATGCACCAGTCACATGAGTCCCTGAGTCACCAAAAACCATATCCTCAACTGCTAGAAAACTTCCCGACACCACCTGATTCCCCAGACTGCGGTAAACAAGAATAGGGTCGACCAGGTTTTGGCCGTCGGCAAGCCGGATAATAGCGCCGTTTTTTTCGGTTCCATCGATCGCTTGCGGCGTTGTTGCCACGGTTGCTGCACATTGAATGGTTGGCAGTCCGACAGATGAACTGGGCGATGCTGCGGCTTTACCGTTGGCTGATGTTCCGCGTGGCGGGCTTATACCTCCACCATTTTGCCCACTCCGAGGTGCAATCGGCGATGGAATTTCATCTGGGGATTCTTCGGTGGAGCAGGCGGTTACGGCAAGGCAGATGACCGAAAGGTAGGCAAAGCTCTTCAGTTTCTTTTTGCCTCGAAAACTCATGTCTCCGTCTACTCCCGGTTTCGCCCACAGGTTCAATGGGCGTATCGGAAGACGGCCTGAGTTATTGAGGGTTTACCCGCAATCGAATGACGCTCCCTTGCGAATAACCTGAAAATCAAAGGATTTGTGGCTCATCCAAATGTATTTTTCGGAGAAGATGGTTTGCTGATTGTGTCCGACGCAG
>CAYWSV010000028.1:22796-24302 GCA_964460155.1 uncultured Oligoflexia bacterium
CGGTATTGGTAAATTAAGGTTAAATCTCTTTTCGATTTCTGGAATGCGAATCAGTGTTCCATACTGCAATGCCATGCGGTCCATTGCCACGCTGACGTATTCGGCACGACCATTCAGATAGTCGTCTAGTGTTCTCAGCGGGCGTCCGCAGCGGTCCTTCGGACCACCTTCAATAGCCGTATTTTCTGTTGTGTAAAGGGTTGCCACGCCTTGATGAGTTGTGAGCACGGGGCCCATGTCCGAGTCGCTTGAGCGGCCAATGTGAGGTGCGTAAACCCAGCCTTCGGTAAAGGAACATGCGGCCATAGGCTTTTTGAGTTGGATTCGAACGTGCGAACCGAGCCACTCGGGTGCTGAAGCAAGACTGTGTCGAGTTCCGCGCGGAAGAGGGCATTTTTGCTCTTGGCTCAAGACGCTTGAGTCAGCTTGCTCGACCTTAAAAAGAGTGTCGAACGCTGCGCTGATTTCGATCCAGTGCGTTGATTCATCGCCGACCGGAGATCCTGTTGGGCGTCTTTCTGCGCCCTGTGCAGTGTCCTGTCGACCATCAGTTTGTTGAATTTCTTTTACGGGTGGGAGTTCACAGCCGGCCGGAATCGCGCACATGAGGAGAGAGACGCATCCAAGCAGAATTCTTTTCATGAGTCCTTGCCCTCCGGAACGGGTCGAACGGTGCTCCGTGAGGCTAATGAGCAATCTTTGTGCCGAACAAAATAAAGTAATTGAGCGAATTTATTCCGAGATTATTCGCTCGATGACATGCTGATGTGTCTAGAGTTTAGTCAGTTGCAGCCTGTTTGCGCGAAACTCATAAAAAAAAGCACCCCTCGTAAAACGGGTGCTTTTGTGAGTCTCAAGAGCGAAATTTATTTATTGTATTTTTGTTCCAGTTTAATCAGGGCCTGTTCAAGCTTGTCTTTTTTGCCGATAAACGCGAGGCCATTCACCTTCAGTTCTTGCGTAGGATACAGACTCACAAATTCAAGCAGAGTGAATTGGTTGTCAGCGACGCTTTCAATAAAAGCCTTTTTAACATGCTCGTCGCTGTAGCTCGGTGGAAAAATCGCTTTCAAAAGCACGCGCACTTCGCTTCCTTCTTCGGACTTGAGGGCTTCTTCAGTCCGGTTTGAAGAAATTTGAATGACGCGAGCAAATTTTTGTCTGAGTTCGATTTGTTGTTCTTTAGAGAGTTTGTTTGAAATTGCGGGAACAGTTTCGCCCCCGATAAATCGTTTGAGTTCGTCCTGAGTGCATGAACCCATTTCAATACCCAACACGGCGATTGAGAATTTCTCCGAGGACAGAGTTGAGTTTTCGTGAGAATTGCTTCCGCAGGCTGCGAGTAATCCGAGAAATGCGGCCGTGAGATACTTAAGCTTCATTCTTTAGCTCTCCTAGGTAGATTCGCGGGTCTAAAGCACCGGACTCAGACGTCCTTGGATAACCGAAGACGGTCTGCGAGACAATAACTCTTTGTTTTTGATAAAATTAAGCGATATTTAAGTG
>CAYWSV010000029.1:0-11166 GCA_964460155.1 uncultured Oligoflexia bacterium
GGTGTGATGTCTGAAGCAGATAAAAAACTGCGCGAAGAACTCAGCCAAAAGATTGCCTCTGAAAGTGAAAAACAGATGGCTGCGCTGCAAGCCTTCAAGAAGGAAGTTGATGCGACGTATGCGAAGCAGGCCGACCTCGTTGCACTGCAAGGAGTCGTGAATGGTCTTTCCAATGCGCTGAGCACTCTGGACAGTAAGGTGTCTGAGAATGACAAGCGCCTCGAGGCTTCGATTAAAAACTTGCGCGTTGATCTGGTGGGCCGCATTGGCAACGTTCAGGCGAGTGTTTCATCGCTGCGCGGCGAATTCAGTGACCACGTCAAAGCATACAATTCAAAAGTTGCAGAGCTTTCAGAACAAACACGCGGCGCGGCTGCCGAGTTGCGCAGGGAACTTGCGTCTTTGGCTGCACACGACAAAGATGCACGCGATAAGCTTGCAGCAACAATCGAAAAGCTGAACGTTAAGCTCACAAATACAGAAGACTTTGCAATCAAAACACGCGATGCACTCACAGGTAAAATCGTGGAGCTCGAGCGTCGCGACGGTGAGCTTACAAACGACATTCGCAACGCGCGTAAGGATGCGACTGCAGAACTCAGTGCTGCTATCGCGAAAGAACAACAGGCCCGTCAGGCCATTGCAAACGACGTTAAGGCTCTGCAAGCAGAGGTAGAGCGCGTGAGCAATGTTGCCACTCAGGCACTCTCGCTATCTAAAGCCAACCAGCTTGCAATTGCTGGTGTGCAGTCTGATTTGGAAGTTGCGAAGAAAGACTGGAAAGTACAGCTCGACAAACTTCGTTCGGACATGCAGGTCGAAATGGATGCACTGCGTCAGGATTCGCAGGCCATCATGCAAGGTCTGGGTCTCAGCGCACAGGCTCACTTCACAGAAACAACCACACAGCTCAAAGATGTGAACGGCAAGATCAGCGGCTTGATGTTGGAGATGGGTCGTGCAGTTCAAAAAGGCATTATGCAATCGCTCGATCCTGCACAAAAAACAGAAGCGAATGCAGCTGCAAAAGCTAAAGAGTTCAATGATGAAGTGTCTGTCAGAACTCCCGTTCAAGTGAACGGCCAGCCTGCAACACTTCAGCAGTATGCATCGAACCGCATGGACGAATTCACCAAGGTGCTTGGACGTGTTGAAGCTGAATTCTTGCTGGCGATCGACTATGCAGAAGTTTTAAATGACGCTCAGAAGACAAGGGACCTTCGTGCGATGAACCAATCGTTCATCGACCGCGTTGTGAACTTGTCGAATGGAAATCAAAAAGTCTGTTCTGCGGGTGACGCAGGCAAGATCGTCAACGGTGTTCCTCACTTGATGGCCTCTGTAAACGGCCATGAATTCTGGGCACATTTGGCACGCGCCTACGCTCATCTCGTGGTCAGTGGTAGCCGTTCAGGCGACGGCAGGGACGGCGAGTACGATAAAATGTTCTTTGGTGCACCTGCAGTTGCCGATGGTAAGAGCTTCCAGTCTGCGCTGGCTCTGGCCAGCTCACCATCGCTTGCCGATGGTGCCGGCGGTGAATGCATTAGTCGAGTCAACGACTGGGCGAAATCGGTGCTTTTCGGAGGCTCTCCGGAATCAGTCCGATTGCGTGCCGCCCTCAGAGCGCGCAGTGGTTTGGAAGCCATTGTTCGTGGCGGCGGAATGCTTGAGCAGTCGTACAAAGATCTCAAAGATCCAGCAGAGCGCATTGAGGCAGTAGCGAAGGCGAAGCTCAGTCCTGCGTTCCAGAACAACGAAGCTAAATTAACGTCGTACCTGAGATCGGGCGACGGAAAGAGCGACCCTGGCTTCTATGCTGCTGCGTCACAAATCATCAACGAGTACAGCGTTCTTCTTTCTCAGCAAAGAGCGCTCAATCACAACTTCGCAGCCTTGACGAACGCGGCCCTTGAAGCACGCAAAGAAGCTCAAGCGGCCAACAATAAAACAAGGACCGAGCTTAAAGCCGAAATCGATGCTCTGAAGAACAAGTTGGCTAAGATTGATGTGGTCGCAAAACAGGTTGAAACTTTGGGCGCCGCTCAGGCCAATGCATTTGGTCTTGTTGCAGCCATGGCGACACGTTTGGGCTATGGCGACCTCGTCGACAAGGCGAAGTCGGAAGTTGCCAAGATTGCGGATCTGGGTAAACCCGATCCTTCGTTGCTCCTGCCTGCAGGTTGCTCTGCGACATCACACTTCTTCAACTACGCGAATGAAGGTCAACCACTTCAGCGCTGCGACTCGGGTGTCAGCACTGGTGATGGAAACATGGGTGACAACGGTAAATGCCGTACAACTCAAACAAATGTGACCAACGTAACAACCAACGTGAACACCAACACAAACACCACTTACAACTACACGCAGTATCAAACCTACGGTGGTGTGCGCATGGTGAACACACGCGGGTGTCACTATACGCCATGGTGTTATGACAGCTGGACGAACATGGGTATGCAGACGTTCTTCACAGGCACAACTCAACAAACGTCGACAACGACTTCGACAAGCACAACGTCAGCCGTCGAAATGAATCAAGCGTTTGTCGGAGTTCTTAAAGCGCCTTTCTTGAGCCCGTTGCACACAACAGCTCAAGCACTGTTGAAGCGTCCTGCGGGTTCACCGTTCCCGAGCGACCGCCAAACCATGATTGGTTTGCGCATCTTCGGTAACGCGGGCAAATGGAAGATCGAAGACCCCGAATCTGGCCGCAACATCGTGATTAACGCATCCGACTTCAAGGTTGCAGACTCTGCCAAAGGTCTTGTGTACGAGATTCCTGCGTCGATGTTCCTAGCCAAGACGAACGGTCAGGCTGGATTCACCGAGGCGGCAAAAATCACGGCACTCAACGAAGACGGGTCTGCCGCTATCGTTGGAGGTCAGCCTGCCAAAACATGCTTGCACAGTATGAACGGCGGTACACACAACGTTACACGTAACTTTACAACCTACTCAACCAGCAGTTCCTCAAACACCCAGTACAACTATGGTGGTGTGCAGTACTTGTATGGTTATTACGGCGTTCGCTACTACACGAGCCCGCTAGTTTTGGATCTGGTTCCAGGCCGCAAGCTTGAGACAATCGCACCCGACCAGAGCAAGGCAATGTTCGACCTGCAAGGAACCGGCATGAAGCACCGCGTCGGTTGGATTGCTAAGGGAACAGGCTTGCTTGCGCTTGACCTCAACGGCAACGGTGTCATCGACAACGGTCGCGAGTTGTTTGGTGATTTCACCAAGCTGAAGTCAGGTGCTCTGGCCGCCAACGGATATGATGCTTTGGCAGACCACGATACGAACAAAGACGGTATTGTTGACGCCAAAGACAGAGTATTCAAAAAGCTTGTCGTATGGACAGATGACAACGGCGACGGCGTCACACAAAAAGGCGAGCTCAAATCACTGGCTTCGCTGGGCATCAACGGAATCAGCGTGAAGTATGAGCAAGCGTCTGCTGAAGAGCGCATTCAGAATCGTGGAAACGCGAAGAACAACCTTGTTCTCTACAAGGCGCGTTACTTCGGCTCGAAGTGCCCAGCTAATGGCTGCCGCAGCTATGATGTGTACTTCGGACACGAAGACCTCGTAAAACCGGTTGCTGTAAAATGAATGTGCATCCCGTCCGGACACGGATGTCCGCTGCAGCGCTGAGTCTCGCTCTGCTGTTATCGATGGGTTGCTCAAACAAAACGAGAGAGGTTCCCCTGCGGGGAACTTTTCTCGTTACAGGTAAAATTGCTCTCACAGATGCACTTGCAGAGAGGCTCAAAACCTCTCCACTGACATTCGCATGGGTCGACAAAAATGGTGTCCGGAATCCTATTAATAACGTAAACATGGACAACGTGACCGGCGAATTTTCATTCGACTTTAAACGAGAAAATCTCATCCGTAAGATGGGATATTCGCTCCCCGAATACACCGCTCTCATGGGTTGGGCACGCCCACTCGAACGTTTGTCTTCCCAAGGATACGATCTCAATGAAACGGGATTCCTTCGCCTTGAAGCCTATTCAGAAATCACCAACGGTGACTCGGGAGACATAACGACATACATACAAAAAATCGCCGGACTACCGATGTCGGCGAGCTTTAGTACAACACGAACCCTTGTCGTCGACGCATCACCCATTCAGCCATTGAAGGTTGGCGTCATCAAAGTTCGAGTGAAAGACACCAACGGTCTTCCGGTGAGTGGCGCACTCGTGAGTGCAGTCCCGTTGAATGTGACAGGTGGGAAAACATACGACGTCAGGCCCTATGATTTTCGCACGCAGTCGCCTTTTACTCCTGTGGCAAACCTCACTAACTCCGAAGGGACTGCTCAGGCCTGGCCGGTTCCTCAGGGAACCGACAAAACATCGAAGTTTCAAATCTCAGTCAGTCGGTCTGGCTACTGTACACAATTGAGCTCACCCACATTTCACGAAGCAACCCTAACTCCAATCGAAGTCACTCTGACTCCCTGCACAGATGCGCAGATCATGAATTCAGAGATCGATTGGGATGTTTCTTTTCCGAATTCATTGTTTGTTCTCAACGAAGCCCGCGGGGCACTTCCTGTTGGAACAGGATACACAAATCAGGAACAAGTCGAGCTACAGTTCACAAACAAAAGTGGTGTCATCCGCGGATTCACGTTGCAAATTCATGAGGGTCTCACAACTGACAGCGGCGTCATTCTGACACAAGAATTTCCAACTTTTGCAGACAAACTGCTGGTTGATTTACCTGGCACATTCAGCAATGGAACCACTGCCAGCGGAAACTTTCTCATCAATATGATCGCCCGTCTTTCAGACGAAGACAAAGCAGCCGGGCGCAAACCATTCACAAAAAGCCTTTTTGGTTACAAAGGCGTGTTTACTCTCGAACCGGTAAATCAGGAAGACTTCATCATTACTGGTTACAAAAATGAAGAAAACCTGATTTCTGGACAATCAGATGCAACATTCACAGTAAAATACACACAGTGCCGAGAGGGTTACAAAATCGGTGTTGCTATCTCTCCCGAGGGCAAGTCAAACCCAAGCGTTGATTTTGTGCCATGCTCAACGGCCGGCAATGTTTTTAAAATCAAAGACGTCTTTAAAGGATTCACAAAACAATCTGGAAACAACGTCGTGCAATTTTTTCGAACCGATGAATTTTCAAATAAGTCTATCGATGACACCCGTGTCAATCAGGTCAACAAAGTGAATCGACGCACCATCGAAATCGACTACGGAAGCCCTGATCCATCTCAAGCAGTCTTTGGAACAGATTTGGCCATAATTACCAGCAACACAGCTCTGCCTGTGTATAATGACTTGTTAACCAACGTTGAAATCACTCCAGCCACGATTGGCAATTATTCTTTGGTTTTCACGATGCGGAATTCGGGCTCATCGACTTCGAGTTGTGAATTGATAAATCCAGTGCCCGTAGAAGATATGCTCACTCCCGACAGTACAAATGGAAGAACTGTGAGAGATTTTTACGCCGGCGTGACCAAATCAATCCCTGAAATGAAGGCTGAATCTGTGAGCTGTACGAGCGGTAAATTTCAATTAACAAGCAACAACGTGAGCTTTCCCGCAAATGCGAGCAGTTCTGCAACCATCACACTGACACTCTTCGACAAGGCCGGCAATTCAGCGACCGGAAGCGTTTCCATACCGCCCTGCCCGGACACAAGCAAAAAAGTGTGCTGGAAGGCGAATTGATAGCTCTTGCCAAAACATGGGCAGGCAGGTGGAAAACTGACTCTCCCGATTTTCTGTGTCTAGATTCCCCATAGGAATGGCATAGAATACTGTCTATATGCATTATTTCGGAGGACCTTAGTGTTCCGCGGAACCCGCATGCTCCGCACGCTCCTTGTACCGTTGCTTCTTGCAGATGCAGGACGCAGCGCGGCGCAGTCTTTTTCTTTCGACAGCGATCCTGCACCTGCACCGGAAGCCTCAACTAATTCATCCAGCGGCAGCTCTTCCGGAGTGGGCGCAGGGAGTGCGGGTAGTACGAGTGGCACAGGGAATACGGGTAGTACGAGTGGCGCAGGGGGCACGAGCGCAAGTGGTGCGAGTGGGTCAGGCTCGAATACAAGCGGCAGCCCAACCGGCGAGACAAGCAGCGAAGCCTCAGACACTCCGCGCAAGCCACCCGCAAAAAAACCAACAACCACAACTCCGCCAGCGAAACGAAAAAAATCATCTTCAAGTTCCGCAGGACCATCGGTTTTTGCTAAAGGCGCAATCAAAGGAATTGTCGACGGCAAGCTCCGCTTCGACTCTCGCATGTTCAAAGACATCGCTGTAGGTCAACCATTTATCGTTGAAAGCAAAACCGCTGGTGAGATCGCTGCTCAGTTAGAAGTCAATCAGGTGAGCAAGAACAAAAGACTTTCATCGGCAAAAATCGTAAAGTTGCAGCCCGGAGTTCAAATCGGAGATCTGCTGGGACTCATGGTGTATCGAGAGCGAGACTTCAAAGCTCTGTACAGCGAAACTCAGTTAACTACTCTCATTGCTCCCGCTTCGATTGCCGGTCGAAATAACATGTTCAGCTTTCATCTCAATCTTGTCGGTTTAACACCGCCCGCACCAAACATGATCACCGGTGTTGCGCTGAATCAATCGGTCACTGCGTTAGGGCCAACGCTCGAGTTCTTTATTCCCGACAAAACAGCTGGCTCGTTGCGCAATAAATTCGGAGTTCAGGTCCAGTATTTGCAAAGTGTACCAATCGCGATTGTCGGACGTGTTGGGGGCAGCGACGAAACACAGACTCTGCGCCTGACCACAACCGACGCAAAAGCAGCTGTGGTCTTTAAGTCACGGGCGAGCAAGGATTCACTTTCCCAATTTTGGGTTTCGCTGGGCTATCAGGTTCTCGATTCCAAGGTCAAACTGGACACCAATGTGGGAACAGGCAGCACCGAAGTCTCGTTCACACAAAAGGGTCCCGAATTGGGTCTCGGGGGCGATTTTTCGCCTTTGCCTTTCCTCTATGCCGGTGCGGAACTGCATGCAGGCGTTGCGCAAAAATACACCGGTACAGACACTGCCAACTCATCGTCGCGCTCGGGGACTTGGAATCAAGTTAGAACGGGCGTGTACGGAGAGCTCCGCTATCCGGTGGGACGCGCAAAATCAAACGTCCTAACACTGCAAATGAAAGGTGGAGCCACGCTCGACCAAATCGAGATAAAACAATCGACGGGAAGCAAAAAAGAGCAACTTTTGAATCCGTTGTTCGCTGTTCGATTGGGGCTTCATTCGGGCTAAAAACCACGAAACAGGCCCTCCCAGAGCCGCCCAATATACGTTTAAGATTTCAAAATAACTCAACTTAAAAAAATCAAAAAAAACCCTAAACTTGCCAAAGAACTCTGCCGATCTAGAGAATTGGCCGAGAACGGAGGGTTTCATGAGACTTGAGCGTTTCATGAGAGGAAAAGTATCGGGAGTAGCGCAGACCAAGCTGCTCGGATTATTCTTTTCAACTTTTGGATTGCTCTCGTGCTCTGAACGGGTTGTCAGCCAGAGCCTGACAGACCCTCGATCACCAACCTTCAAAAAAATCATTCAAGACAGCGCTGACAATCGAGCAGAAAAAGACCCTCTCGGAATTGCTCTTCTGAGCCTGCCCGCAAGCGAGACGTCTCTTGAGGCATTTGCGAGTGCAGTTGAGTCAGCGCGAGCTCAAAAATACAGATTCACGGTTGAGTCAGGCAAATTTTCAAATTGTTCTTCGTTTGGTCCTCTCAAACCACTTTCTGAATTACTCTCATTTCAAACGGGGCCGGCAGGCGATAAAACGATTTGTCTACAAGCTGCCGACGAGAGTGGCCGGCTCGGAAAAATCAGCCGTTTTTCTTTTAAAAAGATAGCTGATGCGAGCGAATTTCCTGAACCACAATTCGAGGGCATCCCACAAGGTTTCACTGCTCTCTCTCAGACAACAATGTCACTCGTGACACAAAACATAACTCAATACCGTGCAAGCTTGACTGCTGTCAGCGCACCGATTCCGAATTGCAAAACGCTTGAAAATAATCCTTGGAAAGATTCAAATCAGTCCATTTCACTTAAATTTGCTTACGACGGGCCATGGCTTTTTTGTGTTGAGGTCCGCGACAAAAACGGCCGCAAAACACCTGCGCCGCGAGCATTTACATGGACACGAGACACGGTATATCCGGTTGCAAATCGCCCCGATCTTCCCGAGCAGCCAACCATTGCGAGCGAGTTCACATTCAATGTGAGCGGCAATCTTGTTGATTTTTATCAATTTACGCTTGTCGAAGGCGAAAGCAACTGCACGGGCGTGAACTATTCGCCGGTCACTCCGATTGCCACACCCCTCAATTTTAAAATCCCCAAGGACGGAGTGTGGACGTTTTGCCTTCAGACAGAAAATAAATCAGGACTAAGACAGCAAGCCCCGCTTGTGCATAAGCTCCAAAAAGTCAGCCCCGTACAATCTAACAACTCAGTCATTGAACCGGGCACTCCAACGACCAACCCAACACTGACTCCTGTGCCTGACCCCAGCAAAGTCCCGACCGCGAAAGTTAAGTTGAACACTTTGACCGTCAATCGATTTTTACAGCCAACAACTCCAGCCAGAACCTTCACAATTTCCGGCAATAACGTTACACATTACAAAGCGGTCTCTTATGATTCTTCAACAACGTGTCCAACAACACTCCCTGCGAGCATGAACGAAGCTCAGCCCGAACCGGTGTCAAAGACTCTCAGTATTCTCTTCAAAACTGCTGAATCTGGCTTACCGTCATCGGATCCTGGTCACATCAGAACTCTGTGTGTTTGGGGAATTCACCGCTCGGACAATGGCGTAGACATACTCCAAGCAACGCCAACGTGGTTCCGATTTTACAACAATACGAGCTACTCGATGAAAGGCAAAAGCCTTCAAAATGTTGTGCCTTTCACGCTTGCAAAGACGGGTTCGTATTGTAATAGTTGCCACACCTTTGGAACCCAAGAAGCTTGGCAAAGACGTGCCGTGAGCGCTTCAATACAACTTCGCCTTGACCTTATGCCAAAAGATGGGTGGACGGACGCAGAGAAGGCAGGAGCGATGGCTTTTCTTGAGACGATCCCTGGCTATCCCGTCGATCTTCCATTCATCATTGCCGAGCAATAATTTAGTTCTCAACGTGGCTTCTTGTCACGTATCAAACAACTTCTTTTTCAAAAATATTCACACCTTTTGATGTTCGCTTTGCGAAACACATGTTCTATTCATCGAAATTACAATTGAAATAATTGCAAATACAAAGGCTTCAAAGGTTGAATGATCGCATGCGTATTTTTAGTTTGGACGTTTCAATGGGGACACAATGAATTCTAAAAACGATCCGGTCACACTTCCGTTTGGCAAGATCCTGAGCAAGCTGATGAAGGATCGTCAGCTCACTATTCAGGCCATTGCGAATTTGGCCGGCGTAAACAAAAGCGTAGTTCACGGATGGATGACCGGCACAACTCCGCACGACCTCCATGCCATTGGTAAACTTTCGCGTGCGCTTGGTATCGGCTTCCGAGAACTGTTGTTGGGCGAGCCGGAAATTCCGGTAACGCTTTCAACACTCGATATTCAATTTGATAAAGAAGATTTTTTTGAAGGCTTGTGCGAAGTCCGAATTCGAAAAATTATTCCCAAATCAGACAAAGACTAAACGAAGCGCGCCGTGAGGTTTTACACCACCGGCAGCGCCCAGTTCTCGAGTGTATTTTTCACGGTGGAGAGGAATTTTCCACTATCTGACCCATCGATGACGCGGTGATCGAAGCTCAGAACAACATGACACGTCGTCCGGATGGCAATTGCATCATTCACAACAACGGGCTTCTTCACCATCGCCCCAATGCCCATGATAGCGACCTGAGGCTGATTGATGATGGGCTGACCGATGATTGTTCCGAAGCCACCAAAATTGGAGATCGAGAACGTTCCACCCTTCACATCATCGGGTGCAAGTTTCTTGTTACGTGCCTTGGTCGCCAGATTTTCCATCTCGCGCGCAAGACCCACAAAACTCCGCTCGGTCGAATTCTTGATGACGGGAACGATGAGTCCCCAGTCCAATGCGACTGCGATACCAAGATTCACATCTTTTTTGTAGATAATTGTGTCGCCGTCGACGCTGGCATTGACGATCGGAACGGCTTTAATTCCTTCCAGTGCCGCATGCATAAAGAAGGGCATAAAGCTGAGTTTGAAGCCATGCGTGGATTCAAACTTGTCTTTAAATTTGGCTCTCAGGTCGACAACCTTTTGCAGATCAATCTCAATGACGCTCGTCACATGTGGACTCGTGCGCTTGCTCATCACCATATGCTCGGCGATCTTCTTGCGCATTTGAGTCATTGGCACGCGCTCAACACGCACGCCATCGAGCATTCCAGAAATTTGTCCGCCCGTTGAATCCACTGCCGATGCCGCAGCTGTTTTCACAGGTGCAAAAGCAGCTTGCGCAGCCGAAACAACCAACCCGCTGCCCGTTCCCTTGGCCGCTTCCATGTAGTTGACGAGGTCTTGTTTGTTGATTCGGCCGTTTTCGCCGCTACCCGAGACTTTGGATAAGTCGATGTTGTGTTCGGCAGCCATCTTGCGCACCAACGGGCTACTTTTCACGCCGCGGTTGTTGTCTTCGATGTCTGTCGGCACAGGTGCCGCAGGAGCAGCCGCTTGCGCAGGTGCGGGTGCTGATACAGGCGCTGCGGCCGGTGTCGGCGCAGGGGCAGGTGCAGCAGCCGCAACCGACGCACCAGCTCCTGATTCGTCGACAATGGCAACCACAGAGTTGACTGCAACAACGGTTCCCTCGGCAGCCAAAACCTTCACAAGGACTCCGCTCACCGGAGATGGAATTTCAGTATCAACCTTGTCGGTGGAGATTTCGAAAAGGATCTCCTCACGCTGAACCTTGTCGCCAACCTTCTTATGCCACTTGGTCAGCGTCCCCTCGTTGATGGACTCGCCCATCTGAGGCATCAAAACATTGGTGGCCATGATCGTCTGTTCTCCAATCAGATATGAATCGCGTGTCCTTTTGCTGCGTGCGCAGCCTCAAGCACAGTCTCTGAGATGGTCGGATGCGGATGGATCGTGTGAGCCAGCTCATCGATCGTCATCTCGAGATTG
>CAYWSV010000029.1:11176-24060 GCA_964460155.1 uncultured Oligoflexia bacterium
CCAAGCTAAATTCTGCAATGAGTTCTGTAGCCTTGGCATGCACAATATGCACGCCAAGAATTTCGCCGTACTTTTTGTCGGTGAGAATTTTCACGAATCCTTCAGATGCATCTTCAATACGAGCCTTGGCAATCGCCGAGAACGGGAATTTACCCACGTTATACTCGCGTCCCTCTTTCTTGAGGTCTTGCTCGCGATGACCAATGCTGGCCACTTCGGGATAGGTATAAATTGCACCAGGGTTTGTGAGGTAGTTGATAGGCGTACGCTTCTTCCCACAAATCACATCGACAGCATACATCGCTTCGGCAGATGCTGTGTGTGCCAGCTGGGGCGTAGGAATGATATCGCCTACGGCGTAAATGTTTGCTGCTGTGGTCTTGTACGTTTTGAGGTCTACAGGAATAAATCCGCGTGCATCAGCCTTAATGCCAACCGTTTCGAGACCAATATCTTCTGTGACAGGCGCGCGACCAACGCTAATCAGAGCTTTTTCAAAGACTCGTGGTGCCGCTTCGCCCTCGACCAAGACTTCAACTTTGCCACCTTTGGCCGTGATGCTCTTGACCTTCACGCTCGTGAAGATTTCGACGTTTTGTTTTTTGAGTGACTTGGCAAGTTCAGCCGCGGTTTCAAAATCCTCGGACGGGACGAGCTGCTCGCTCATTTCGAAAATCGCGACTTTTGAGCCAAATCGGCCAAAGCACGACGCGAATTCCGAACCGACGACACCGCCGCCCAAAATGGCGAGGCTCTCGGGAACTTTGTCAATGTAGAGAATGTGGTCGGAGCTGAGAATGTCTTTGCCGTCGATTTTGATGTGCGGCAACTCACGGACCTTGGAGCCTGTCGCAAGAATAATGTTCTTTGCAGACAGCTTTGTTTTACTGCCATCAGCAGCCGTGACTTCAACTTGACCCGCACCGGCAAGGCGACCCATTCCACGAATGACGTCGACCTTGTTCTTCTTCATGAGAAACGCCACGCCGCCATTGACGTGCTTGACGATCTCGTCCTTACGCTTGTTGACTTGGGGGAAGTCCAGCGTAATGGCGCCGGGCTTGTCTGCGCCGGCGATTTTCACACCGTAACTGGCAAGTTTAGCGGCTTTGTCGAACATGCTGGCTGAATGCAGCATAGCTTTCGTCGGGATGCATCCGACGTTGAGGCAAGTGCCACCGAGCCAGTCTTTCTTTTCGATGAGAGCGGTCTTCAAGCCGCTTTGTGCACCATGAATGGCCGCAACATACCCTGCGGGACCACTGCCAATTACAACGAGATCATAAGATGTGGACATTTTTACTCTCCTGCGTCATAACACGCGGGCCCTTGGCGCCCAGCCGAGGTAGATCGGCCTGCCGATCAGGAAATGCAACTCACCCGCTGGATTACGCCCGATGAACTATTCTCCTGTTGTTGACTCATTCATCCACCAACTCATGTTGCGGACGATTCCGCTGCGTCTTGAGTTCACCACCTCGGCCAGCAAGATTGAAGAACTGCCCGAGGCCAACATCCCAGAAATCGCAATCGTCGGCCGGAGTAACGTTGGCAAAAGCTCCTTGCTCAATTTTATTGCAGGACAAAAGCAGCTTGCTCGTGTCAGTTCAACACCCGGACGCACTCAGCTGATGAATGTGTTCAGCGTGGAACGCGACACTTTCCGGATCATCGACCTCCCCGGCTACGGTTTTGCCGTTTCTCCCCGCGAGACTCAGGTTCACTGGGCGGGGGCCATGCAGACTTTTTTTGAACGACGCTCCTCGCTCGTAGGTATTTTATTCCTGATGGATGTTCGGCGTGACGTCACCGAAGAAGACATCAACCTCGTTCAGTGGTTTTTGTCACATCAATTGAACGTTCTGCTCATTCTGACCAAGTGCGACAAACTCACGAAAGCACAACGTGGACTGGTCATTCGTCAGCGCAACGAGCAATTAGGGCTTCCGCCCGGAATGGTCGTCACAACAAGTACAATTCAAAAATCAGGATTGCCCGAAGTCATGAGCGGACTTGCAGGACTTCTACAGAACGAACCACGCAGACCATGACCACGATCCGCACAGCAAAAAAATTGCGCCGGCGCGGACGCAACACCGCGCGAGGCTGGCTGGCACAGGCCGTAAAAACCTATTTACGCGCACTTGAATCGACCGAACCAAACACTGATCGTGCACAAATTGCCGATGACGTGCGTACTTTTGTGAACCAGATCCTGTCCGCGTGTGAGTCGATGCCGCGCAGCACAGAACCTGTCAGTGAAATTCTGGATGAAACGACAGCATGGCTTGTTAAGGAACTCGGGCTTAAATCAGACGACACCGATGAACTGCTCGACAAGCGCCGCCCCCCTGCTTTCACACAGACTTCTGCTCCTCAAGACTCGTCGTTTAAAGGCCTCACCCCACTCACACAACTTGTTCAACAACCGCCTATGCAACAATGCCCGGTGCTTGAGCGCGATGACCAAGGAAGCCTGACACACGCAACAGTTCAAAGACTGCGTGACTTCCATCCCGAAATTGTTCTCATCTCGCCGCAAATTCCCCCCAACACGGGCACGATCGCTCGCCTGTGTGCAGCACTCAGTTGCCGCCTTCATCTCATCGAACCCATTGGTTTTGACGTCAGTGAAAAAAGTTTCCGCCGTGCGGGGCTCGATTACTGGCCCTTTGTAGAACTCTACGTCCACTCTTCATGGGAAGAGTTTCTCTCTCT
The DNA here is from genome assembly GCA_964460155.1 of uncultured Oligoflexia bacterium. GTDB lineage: Bacteria > Bdellovibrionota_B > Oligoflexia > Silvanigrellales > Silvanigrellaceae > RFOM01. Next base: position 13,895 of record CAYWSV010000029.1, read on the forward strand.
GCGCCCCCATAGACGACTCATCTTTGTTGAAACGGGCGGAAAAAACTCACCCTCTGATTTTCAATTCCAAGCGGGTGACCTTCTTGTCTTTGGTGCCGAAACTTTTGGAATACCGCAGAACATTTTAGCCGCGTGTACGGAAAGCCAACGTGGGCATCTTGTTACAATACCGATGTTTGATCGGGGTGTGAGAAGCTTGAACCTGGCGAATAGTGTATCGATTGTCGCGCATTGTGCGCTGGCAAGCTTGCATGCTAGGACGCCTGCTTCGTTAGAGTAACGGGAGACGCACTTCATGCGCTTCGGCTCACGTCCGCTCGTGGAACGCGGATCATATTTAGCTGCCGAAATGCTGACCCTCGGATTGGTCATTCTGATTGGTATTGGGCTTGCGCACTTTGTCGCCGTTGGAAGTGAACCTTTTAGCGAGACAGTTCAAGTCAGTTCAGACATCAAAATGCTTCCACACTATGCCGGATTATCACTGGTCAGAAGCCTCATTGCACTCACCATTAGCTACTGCTTCTCGATATTGTATGGAACGCTTGCAGCCCGCAACGAGCGTAACGAACAACTCATGATTCCCATGCTCGACGTTTTGCAGAGTCTGCCCGTCCTCACTTTTCTGCCCGGGTTTGTTATCGCTCTCACCCGACTTTTTCCTGACAGCCGGTGGGGACTCGAGATCTCATGCATCCTGATGATCTTCACGGGACAAGTGTGGAATTTGGTTTTTGCGTATTACGAAAGCCAGCGCTCAATCAGTCCAGATCTTAAAGAAATGGCGAGTGTCACAAAGCTTAGTCCAGTTGAAAAGCTGCTGCGTCTTGACCTTCCAAGCGCACTTGGCCCGCTTGTCTACAACGGCATGATGTCGATGGCAGGCGGATGGTTCTTCCTCACACTCTGTGAAGGATTCGTTTTGGGTGACAAGAGCTATCGACTTCCCGGTCTCGGCAGCTTTCTCAGCGTGACCTTTGAGCAACAACAATATACGTCTTTTGCTGCCGGACTTGGGGCACTCATTATAATGGTCTGGGGCTCTGATTTTCTGATTTGGCGGCCGCTGATTGCATGGAGTGCTCAGTACCGCGAAAGTCTGGACTCGGACGTCAGCGAGCGATCACTCTTTCTCGACCTCCTCCGAAAATCAAAAATCTCTCAACAGCTGGGCGAAGTGCTGCGCAGTGCAATTTTGCTAATCCGAGAGTTCAGACTCACATTTAGCAACATTTTCGAACGCGTTGTTCCACGCGGAGAAGAAACTGATGTTGCTTCGCGTGGATGGAAGATGATCACAAATCCAACCATACTTCTCGAAGCCAAAACGCGCACGCGTCTCAGCGAACAAGTACGCGCGCTGGTGCGCTGGCTATCGGGATTTTTGGTTGGCGGATTGGTCTTTTTGCTTTTGCCCAGCCTGCCCAACATTGCAGCCAGCATGGCTAGCGTGACCCGCTCGGACTGGCTCGAACTCACTCATGCACTGGCACTCACCTTTCTCAAGGTTTTAGGTGTAATCGTTTTTGCAACCTTGTGGACCGTCCCCATTGGCCTCTGGATCGGCAAATCTCCAAGAGTCCGCAGAATCGTTGCGCCAATTATTCAAAACCTCGCCGCATTCCCAGCACCCGTGCTTTACCCGCTTATCGCCATGTCTCTTGCGAAGGCCAACATGGACCCGCTCTTGGTTGCTACAATTCTCATGACGATTGGTAACCAATGGTACATGCTCTTTAACGTCATTTCAGGTGCCAGTCGTATTCCGCAGGAACTCATGACCGCGGCTCAAGTCATGCGCTTTAATTTGAAGGATCGTTTTCTAAAGTTGTATCTTCCGGCCATTTTTCCTTCGCTGCTTACGGGCTGGATTACCGCAGCCGGCGGAGCGTGGAACGCGAGCATTGTTGCAGAGATTGTCGAATTTCCCGGAGGAAAAATCCGTGCGGCGGGCATTGGTGCCGAAATCACCGAAGCGACCACCCATGGTCATTATCAGAGACTTGTTGCAGCTATCATTGTCATTACGATTGCTTTGATTATTCTCAACCGTACGGTGTGGCGTTCGCTGCATCATACGGCGGAAGAACTCAAGATTCAGTGATTTGTTTGGGATTCAACTAAGGCAGAAAGACGTATGGTCGCGCAGGCAAAAAATCATCTTCACGAGATGCGACATATCAAGGAAACACGAAAGAATATTGTTTCCGTGCGCGCTCTTTGCCGCGATTTTGTCAGACCCAATGGCAACGTCGTAACGGTACTCGAGGGTATTAACCTCGATATTTACGATAACGAATTTCTGGCCATTCTCGGAACATCCGGCAGCGGCAAATCAACCCTGCTCCGTTGCATGGCCGGACTCCTAAAGCCCACGCGCGGAACTGTTTCTTTCGCTCAACCCGAAAATCCGGACGATCCCCTTCTTTCGTTCGTCTTCCAGAGTTTTGCACTTTTTCCCTGGATGACAGTTAAAGAAAACGTCGAACTTGCGGTCAGACATCTGCCCAAGAACGAACGCAACGCGCGGGTCGACAGCATTCTCGAACTCGTCGGATTGGGAGCTTATGAAAGCGTCTACCCCCGCGAGCTGAGCGGCGGAATGAAACAACGCGTTTCGCTTGCTCGAGCAATGGTTGGTGAACCCATGGTTCTCTTTATGGATGAGCCGTTCAGCGCCCTCGATCCTTTGACCAGTGAATCGCTGCGCGCCGAAATTGGCCGGCTCTGGATGCAGCCCGAACGCAAGATTCGTAGCACTGTTTTTGTGACCCACAGTCTGGACGAAGCCATGCAGTTGGCAGACCGTGTGGTCATCCTCCAAAGCAATCCAGGAATGATTTTTCGCACATTTGAAATCAACCTTCCGCGGCCGCGGAATCCAAACTCGGAAGAATTCCGCAAACTCGAGGACGAGCTGGGCCGGATCTTCGGTGAGCTCCAGCTGGGTCGAATGCTCTCGGAACACGACGAAGACCATCATCTACCAACCGCTCCAACCCCGACAGAATCAACCAACGGGACTGCAGCGGGCAGCACTGCGCCGCGTCCATCGCAATCGCCGAAAACACGCTCGGAAGATACCTCGGGCGACCGTCCACGACGCACCAAACCGCTCATCAACACGAGCCTTGTGCTTGTTGAAGGCTTGCTCACGCGACTGGCCGAAGAAGAGATCGGCATGGACCTCTACGACCTTGCCGATGACATGGGCCAAAGCGTCGACCACGTCCTTCCAGCCGTCGCATCGGGTGAATTGCTGGGGCTCCTGTATACGCCCGGCACGCGATTGGTGCTCACCGAAAAAGGACGGACCTTTGCTCAGGAGCAAGATCCGCTTCTTAGACGAGCAATTCTGCGTGAGTCGTGTCTTAACCTCCCGCTGGTTGCATCCATCTACGAGCTTGTTAAAGGAACACAAGGCGAAGGTCTGGAAAAGAGTATTGCTCTTGAACAGATCGTCATGATGCTCCCCTTCGAAGACCCCGACCTTCAGTTCGAGGCTCTCCTGAAGTGGTGCCGTCATGTCAACCTACTCAGTTACGATGCATCGAGCGCATGTTTGTACGCAGAAGATTGAGTGTTTTTGAACGAAACTGCCGCGTGAAGAACCGCGGCTCGGAAACAACAGACCAAACCCACAGCCCAAGGGTGCAGAACGGGCGGAGGACCTCATGGTGAGCGAAAACTTTTCAGCCATATTTCAGGCGAACGCGGCTTTTGTGGAAGAAATGTTCCTCAAATATCGTGAAAACCCGATGTCTGTGAGCGAGGGTTGGCGCGCTTATTTTGAAGGTTTTCATGAAGGCTTCGAGACAGCCGTCAAACTCAGACCCGAAGACACCGGGCACGTCAATGGCAACGGCCACGCGTACACCAACGGCTCAGCCGCAGCATACACAAACGGAAGCGCACACGCCGGAACAGCTGTGCCTGCCGACCAACTCACCTTCGAAAACCGCGCAGCACAATTGGTTCAAGCCTTCTGCACTTTTGGACATCTGCAAGCCAATTTAAATCCTCTGGGCATTGAACCTGCAGCGCATCCGTCGTTGGCTCCCGAAACATATGGTCTGGGGTCCGCAGATTATGCGCGCACCACGGCAGCGGGAGTCTCTGTGGGAATCGCGCCCTGCACTTTGGGCGAACTTGTGGGCGCACTGACCCGCCAATTTTGCGGGACATATGCCGTTGAAGTCAGCCATATCGCAAACCCTGAAGAGCGCAATTTTTTCTATGGCGCACTCAACACGCTGACTCAAACGCCCACACCTGAAACGCAACTCGCTCTGTACACAGAACTCGCTCAGGCAGACGCGCTCGAAAAAACTTTGGCCACCAAATTCATCGGTAAAAAGCGATTCTCCATTGAAGGCGCTGATGCTCAAATTCCTGCACTCGAAACTATTTTCGACGTTGGCTCGGAGCTTGGTGCAAAAGAATTTGCAGTCGCAATGGCCCACCGCGGACGTTTGAATATTTTGGTCAACTGTATCCGTAAACCTGTTGAGCAACTCTTTGCAGAATTCGAAGGGTATCCGCACGATGGGCTTCGTGGCGACGGCGACGTCAAGTACCACGGCGGACATGAAGCCGAGCGTAAGAGCCGCAGCGGGCGCGATATTCGCGTGTCGTTGTCATTCAATCCAAGCCATCTGGAATTCGTTGATTGTATTGTGATGGGTGAAGCTCGTGCGAAACAAGTTCAACATCACGGCGGCAACAAAAACGCGGTTATTCCCGTTGTGCTCCATGGTGACGCTGCATTTGCTGGTCAGGGAGTTGTTTACGAAACACTGCAGATGATGACCTTGGACGGTTACTCTGTCGGCGGCGTTATTCACATCGTTGCAAACAATCAGGTGGGCTTTACGACCAACCCCAAAGACGGACGTTCAGGACTCACCGTCGCAGACATCGGCAAAACCGTTCAGGCGCCTATCATTCACGTGAATGGCGACGACATCGATGCTGTTTACAGAATCCTCAAGCTTGCAACCGAATATCGTCAGCGCTTTAACAAAGACGTCATTGTCGAGATTGTCTGTTTCCGCCGTCATGGTCACAACGAAACAGACGAGCCACGCTTTACACAACCTGTTTTGTATAAACGCGTCGATGCAAAACCATCACCCTATGAGCTCTATGCTCAGACTTTGGGGCAACGTGGATTGGGTGAATCTTTCTCTTCCGAAGCACTTCAAAAAGTTTATAGCGACCTCAAAGCAACAATGAACGCGGCATACGATCGTGTTAAAAGCGAACACATCAAACTTGAGGAAAACAAACCGCACCGCGGATTCGACCAACTCCGCCGACACGTGACGAGCGATGATATGCTTGCTGCGTGCGACACACGCATCGATGCATCCCTTCTGAAAGACTTGGGTCGCAAATTGATTGAAACCCCCGAGACGTTCACACCGAATGCAAAACTCGCGCGCATCATTTTGGGCGAGCGTCGCGACATGGTCGAAGAAAAGAAGCGTATCGATTGGGGCATGGGAGAACTCTTGGCCTACGCAACGCTACTGAACGAGGGCTACAGCGTTCGACTCTCCGGACAAGATGCTCGCCGCGGGACGTTTAGCCACCGTCATGGAACTCTGACCGACGCCGAAACAGGTCGCCACTTCACCTCTCTGCAAAGTTGCGTCCAAAACGATGCTCGCGTCGAAATTTGGGACAGCTTGCTCTCTGAAACTGCGGCCATGGGCTTCGAATACGGTTACGCAACGCAGCACAGCAAGGCCTTAGTGCTCTGGGAGGCGCAATTCGGTGACTTCACCACCGGCGCACAGGTCATTATCGACCAATTTATCGCCTCAGGCGAAAGTAAGTGGGGCCAAACACAGGGGCTCGTTCTGTTGTTGCCACACGGCTACGAAGGTCAGGGTCCAGAGCATTCAAGCGCACGATCCGAACGTTTTTTGCAATTGGCAGCTCAGGGCAATATGCAGGTCTGCCATTTCAGCAATGTTAAGCAACTTTTCCATGCATTGCGCCGCCAAATCTTACGCGATTTCCGCAAACCGTTGATTGTCATGACACCCAAGAGCTTCTTGCGAAATCCGCGCGCCACAGCGAGCTTTGATGAACTTGCCAATGGCCGTTTCGAAGAGGTCCTCCTTGATCCACGCACAGAGCTTGCCGCTGACAAGGTCACTCGGGTTCTGTTCTGCACGGGCAAAATCGCGCATGATCTGCTCGACAATGCAGATAAACCCGAAAACAAAAATGGTTCGCAGACCACTGCCGTTGTGCGCATAGAACAACTGCACCCCTTCCCGCACAAACAGGTGGAAGCAGCTCTCAAACACTACCCAAAAGCCAAAGCATGTTTTTGGGTTCAAGAAGAGCCACACAATATGGGCGCGGCAACGTTCATCATGCCCAAGATTCAAAAGGTTCTAAACAAGACCTCGAACAAATCAGTGTTGGGCTACATTGGCCGATCCGAGCGCGCAAGCCCTGCTGTGGGACTCGAAAAACTCCACCTCAGGGAGCAAGAAGCGCTGCTAACCGCCTGCTGGACATCGCCAGAAGAACGCGAAATCTAAATCCGATTTCCCTCACCTGTTACGACGCCCGCGTGCGCCTCTTCCAAGATGCGCACGCGGGCTGCATTTAAGGGACCTCCCCCATCTTTCTTTCATCTTCGGAAGATTCATTCCCCCTTGCTTGCCGGCTGGCCAACCCTCTGCCAAACAGAAAAGCAGATTTTCATTCAGACCAGATTTGAAGGACGGAGAGGACTTCTCATGAATTCTTTCAATTCCGCAATGCAAGCCGAAGCTCGGCCCCTACTTGAACGGTTCAGGTGCATTGAAGACAACATTGGATTTGTGATGCTCGGCGAGGTCTTGCGCGCCCGAAGCCACCAACTGGTCGAGCAGTTGCAAGCAGATACGCCCAACCTCCAAGCCGTCAAGCGTCTCGCTCTCAACATGAAACTTTCAACCGATAATTTAACTCATGATGCTGGATTGGTGAGTCGTGTCGACGGAACTCATCAACTCTATGCCCAACCAAGCAACGAACCTGCTTCGCTCGAGTCAATCATTGAGCTCTGCTCCTCAGCCTCGCGACATCGGCTCAATGAAATAAATGTCTCGTTTAGTGCTCCAAAAAGCGTTTCTTCAGAACTGTTTGTGACTGGAAATCCATGGGAGCTTGCCTACGCAATCTTTTTTGCATGTATCCGAGGCGGGCAAGCACTCGCGCACTTCGGCCAATTCACAGGAAAAGCTCGGACGATCTACCTGCAGGTGATCTCTGAAGCCGACTTCGCAGATGTCATTCTTTACAGCCCAATGCCTCTTGAACCCACATTCGACCTTTCATCTGGAGATACCACGCCTCCATATTCATTGACTGAAGCCGAGTGGTACTGCCTGCAGCGACTTGTGAGTAAAAACAATACTCACATTCAAACACAACTTTCTTCACAGCCCGAGCTCGGCAAATACGCTCTCGTTTTTAGATTGCCGACCTTTCACCCGGGCCATGAAGAACCTCTGGATTTTCTCAGAGTGAGCGAACCCCCTCAGACGGACGGACAGACTTAATCATTGCATCCCATGCGTCCATAGACTGTGGATCTCCTTCAAACCTACGGCCGTTTACAAAAACCGTTGGGGTGCCCGAAACACCAATGCGCTCACCCTCCTTGAGGTCTGCCTCAATCACCTTAAGGGTATTTTCATTGGTTCTGCATTTATCAAAATCACTCTGTTTCAAAGACAATGCCTTTGCCATCTGAGTGAAAATTTTCTCTTCGGCGAGTTTATCTTGCGCATCAAAAACCCACTTTTTACCTTCAACAAGCTTGCCCTGCACAGAGGCGCAATACACGGCAGCCGCAGCTTCGCGGGCCTGCTTGTGGAAGCTCAAAGGAAAGTGTCTCACTTCCCAAACAATACGCGAACCATATTTCTTCAAAACTTCACCGCTAGTCGCAGCAAATCTCTTACAATAAGGACATTGAAAATCGGTAAATTCAACAACACGAATTGCATTTTTAGCGTCACCAATGACAGCTTGCGGACTCTTGGAAATTTCGACCACTGGCGCCTCGGGCCGACGCAATGAGACTTTAATCTCACCCGTCTCAAGAGCTTTGTCAGTGACCTCGGTCAAGACTTTCATCCGCTTTTGCGATGACAAATAACGAGACATCACCTTACCGCGCTCAGCGATAGGCAGCTGTTGAAGTTGCTTTTCATCTTTGAATGTCTCGAGCGCTTTATCGATTTCGGAGCTGCTCGGGTCAAATGAACGACCAAGCCACTTTTCTTCAGCTGCAAATGGTTTGTCTTTACTATTGAGTGATTGATGCGGAGTCGATTTGAATTCAACGAACCTTTGACGAGCTAGCCCTTCAATTGTTTTGTAGTAATTTAATTGCATTTCATGCAGGCGCGTTTGATCCGCAGGCGGAAGGTCTTTCACTGAAAATTGCTTTCCACCAATCTCAAAAAGAACCGGTGGGGAGTCGTTTGATGCTGCCCATCCGGCACGTGAAGCGAAGACAGCTGGAATCAAAGACAGGAACAAAAAGATCTTGTTTGAGCGGACTATCATGTGAAGCCTCCGGCAATGGGTAGGCTGCCCATTAAAGAAGAACAGAAAAATTTAGCAAGCACCGAATCACTCAAAAAGGTGAGAATTTCTGCGGGGCCGAGCAGGCGAACATGCGACTCTACCCGAAGTGCGAATGTCACTCCGAATGACCTTCACTGATTTTTAAAAAATAAACCAAAACTTACAGTAACTTAAAAAGCCCTTCAAAAACGATTTAACATTCCAAACAATTCATCCGACCACAAAAAACTGAAGTGAGAGCGACGAGTATGAATCAAATGAAATATTTACTGATTGGTTGCCTCATAAGCTCTGTTGTCTCTTGTCTGCCTAAGAAAAATCTACAGACACAATCTGACACTTTGAACTCAAATGACGTGTTCCAGAAAGGCTTCCTTCAGATTGGAGAAGATCTTCACGAAATTGAGTACGTCACTGACGGAGATGAAGCTATTTTCGACGAGCACGTTCGTGTTCCATTGAATCAAATTCACACATCTCCACTTGAAGGCTTGAATCTAACAATTGAAAAGCATGTCCGGCTCTGGCCTGAAGGGATTGTCCCATATAAAAAAGACCCAGCACTCGACCCATTCATTATCGAGCTTGCCACTCGAGAATTCGCAAGAGCGGGCATCAAATTAGTTCCTCACAGCAATCAAAAAGACTGGGTAGATATTCGTGTGGTGGATTGTGTCTCCTTCGAGCGCAATGGGAAATGTGACAATAGCGTTCATGGTCGGGGAGCAATTGGATTTCGTCCGCAAAAGGATGGAAGAAATTTGAATCAATTGCTCTTGAAGCGTGAATCGATAAATTTTAAAAAATACGACAAACCCGGAAGCCAAAAAATCGGTTCAAAAAGATTTACGGCTTATCTAACTCTTCACGAGATGGGTCACGTGCTGGGATGCCGACATGAACATGCACATCCGGATGCAAAGAAATTCATTGAACCGGTGGACAAGAATCCAAAATCAAATCCGGACCCCTACGAAGACCAAAATATTTTGAGTAAGATTGGCTTAGAACAAAAGGTGGCAATAACACCTTTTGACGACCGTTCGGTCATGACTTACCCGTTTTCATACCGGAGAAAACAAAAGTGCACAGCGGCGTCGCCTCAACCCTGTTACCCCGATGATTTGGGAGACTATCCCATTAGCTTGTCACCTCGAGACATCGAGGGCTTAAAGCGACTCTACGCAAAAGAATTTGCGAAGCGAAAATGACGAGTGTCTAGGGTTTAAACACTCCGGTGGCATTGTCTTTCTGTCTATTTTATCTCAAGAAACCTGAGTATCCGTGAAGATTCCCTCTCGGCACACCTTTTGCTGAACACACATCTAGACGGCTTCTGCCGGCAACGACTCCACGTGCCATTTGGGAGGCTTTATGATTCAGTCTATTTTTGCAGTGTCTCTTCTTGCTCTGAGCGTAGCCACCGCCTGTGGAATGAATCCAAGTAAAACTCAATCAGATCTCTCTTCGCTGGGTGGCCCAAATTGCGTCTTCGACGCTCAGGACCCATTCGAACCACAAAGCCGCCTTCCAAAAGGCGATAACAAAGGACAATGCTACGA
>CAYWSV010000030.1:0-23969 GCA_964460155.1 uncultured Oligoflexia bacterium
TTCTATTCACGAATAAGCGCGTCAACCGCGCAAAAGGCGCTCAGTCTTTCCCCTCCTCTCAAGACTCTCGACTCGACCTCGTAAAAGAACACCCCAGCCCCTTTGAACTCCCCCGATCATCGACCCTTGAAATTCCATGCATCCATAACAATTCAATTATTTTGGTTTTTTTAAAATTTATTTAACTTTTTCTAAAGTACCAACCCTTTTTTACGAAAGTTCAAATGTGAGTCACGGAACAACTCAGAGGGACTGAGAAATGACTCACACATTTGGAAAGTCTCAAGGGTGAGGCGGTCCGGATGAGCATCGGCTCAAGGGTTGAGCTGAGGCTGCAACTTTCAGGGAGGAGTGTGCCATGGGACTTCGTATTAAAACCAACGTTGAATCACTTGTTGCTCAGCGTGGTCTCTCAAACAGCAACGCAGAACTCAGCAATAGCTTTGAAAAGCTGTCTTCGGGTTTGCGTATCAACCGTTCAGCGGACGACGCTGCCGGACTTGCGATTTCTGAAAACTTGCGTGCGAAAGTGCGCGGTCTCAACCAAGCAAAACGAAATGCCAACGATGGTGTCTCGCTCGTGCAGGTGGCTGAGTCAGGACTCAGCGAAATGGGCAACATCATGGTGCGTATGCGAGAACTGACGCTTCAAGCGGGTTCCGATACTGTGGGTGAAAGAGAAAAATCCTACATCCAGAAAGAATTTGATCAGCTCAGCCAAGAAATCGATCGTATCGCTGATACGACTGAATTTAACGGCCTTCAACTTCTGCGCCCCAACGACAAACCTGAAGGCATCAAAGTTCAGGTTGGTTACAACGGCACAGAAAGCGATCAGCTGACACTCACATTCGGTGACTCTGCAGCAGGTATCAATGCTGAGACGTTAGGTGTGAAAGATACCAACCTTGTTACGTCCGACCGAGAAGTTGTCGCCAAGAACCTCGAATCTATCGACAAAGGCTTGGAAACAATTGCGTCATCGCGCGCCGTACTCGGTTCGTTGCAATCACGCTTGGGTGCCGCAATCAGCAACATCTCTCAAGGTACCGAAACAATGGCCGCAGCGTCGAGCCGCATCCGCGACGTCGACTTCGCTGAAGAAACTGCTCGACTGACACAAAACCGAATCCTCAGTCAGGCCGGTTTGGCAGTGTTGTCGCAGGCAAACCAACGCCCAGAAATGGCGCTCTCACTGCTCCGCTAATTCTGAAAAACAAATGTTTTCGATTCTGCAATCAAACGATTTCTAGCCCGCTCAGAGGCTGAGCGGGGCATGGAAGAACAAGGAGGGTAGATGTATGGGACTCAGAATTAAGAGCAACGTCGAGAGTATTGTTGCACAACGTCAGCTCGGAAATAACCGGGCAGAGATGAGCGACAGTCTGGAAAAACTCTCGTCAGGACTCAGAATCAACAAATCCGCCGACGATGCAGCTGGTTTGGCCATCAGCGAAAGTATGCGGGCACGGATCCGCGGATTGGCGCAAGCCAAACGGAACGCGAGTGACGGTGTCTCGTTTCTGCAGGTGGCAGAAGGCGGCTTAGGCGACCTGAACAATGTGCTTACGCGCATGCGCGAGCTCACAACTCAGGCCGCATCAGACACGATAGGCGCTAAAGAAAGACAGTATTTGAACCGCGAGTTCGAGCAGCTTGGTGAAGAACTTAAGCGAATCAAAGACGGCACAGAGTTTAACGGAATGAAAATTCTGTCGGGCGATCAAGCGACAGATTTGGCTATCCAAGTCGGAGCGAGCGCTCCAAAAGATGGAGACGACACTTCAGGAGTTGTTCGAATTAAGTTCGACAATCTTTCTGACTTGAATACCGCTCTACAAGATCTGCCAAACAGCATTGAAGGCGAAAGCGGACAAGCCTTGGGAGGCGGAGATACAAGCGAGATTTTCGCTGCGATCGACGGAGCAATGGAAAAAGTCACCGACTTCCGAGCCTCGTTAGGCGCAATGCAAAGTCGCATGAACTCAACCATCACGGCTATTGATGTGAGCAGCGAAAACCTGAGTGCTGCTTCATCACGAATCAGGGACGTCGACTATGCCTCCGAGACTGCGCGGCTCGCGCAATCGAAGATCTTGACCGCAGCAAGCACTTCGGTTCTTGCTCAGGCCAATCAGTTGCCAGAGTCAGTGTTGACCCTGCTCCGCGGATAACGTAACAGGGCGGGATAACCTTGGTTGTCCCGCCCTGTTTTGTCGTGATAGTTTTCTGCTTGGTATTTGAGGTATAATTTATGGCTCTTGAACTCAAACAAGGTCTGCGGCAATCCCAACAGCTGGTTCTCTCACCACAGATCCAGCAGGCCATAAAAGTACTCACCCTCGGACGACAAGAACTTGAAGAACTTGTCGCAGAAGAGTTGCGGCAGAACCCCTGCTTAGAGGAAGGTGAAGCCAACAGCGACATCAATGAGTCAAACGAATTCTCGACTCAAGAAAAAATAGATAATAAAGAACAAAGCGAAACGCCAAAAGAAGATATTCCCGACATCGATGAGTTACTTTCGCGGTTCCGGGAACTTCCAGGCGAAGAAAGCCTACAGAGAGACTCAGGAGAATCCGAATTCGACTCTCCGAGCTACGACCGCGTCAGTTCGACCGATTCTAATCTCCACGACACGTTGGAAGAACAACTGCGCCTCATGCATCTCACTGAGTATGAACTCAACTGCACTTTTTTTCTTCTTCAATATTTAGATGACAACGGAATCTTTACGGCCAATCTGCAAGACTTATCTGCAGAACAAAAAATTCCTTTGGACGACCTCGAGTACGCGCTTAAGGCCATTCAAAAATGCGAGCCGACAGGAGTTGGTGCACGCTCGCTTCAGGAATGCCTGCTTCTTCAACTCAAGCAAAAAGAAGATGCTCCGCCTGCGGCCGAACGTCTTATGAAGGAGTGCTGGAAAGAGTTTGAAAAACAGGACGTCACAAAGATTGCTCGTGCTCTTGGTAAATCCGTTGAAACCGTTAAAGACGCACTTATTTACATCCGCGAAAATCTTGATCCCCGACCAGCACGACAATATGGTAGCGGTCAGCAGCATGTCGTGACGCCTGATGTTTTTATTTTCAAACGTGAAAATAAGTGGATTGTGAGTCTGAACGAAGATGGGTTGCCTCGCCTGAAGATCTCATCAAAATACGAAAATCTAATCGAGACCATGAGCGGAAGCAAAAAGAAGACTGGTGACTCGTCGGAAAAAGCTGAAGACGACAAGAATCTTAAAGACTTTGTCATTGATAATATTAAAAATGCTCGTGCTTTTGTTAAGGCGCTTGCAGACCGCAACAAGACAATTCTCAGAGTAACCGAAGTGATTTTAGAAAAGCAGCTTGAGTTTTTTGAACAAGGTCCTGAACACCTCAAGCCACTCACTCTTAAAAGCGTTGCCGAGGAATTGGGACTTCACGAAAGCACGATTTCAAGAACGACGAGCAGCAAATATGTACATACGCCACAGGGATTGTTTGAACTCAAACATTTCTTTAATTCGGGCATGAGCACAAACAGCGGCGACGAACTGGCAAATGAAGTGGTTAAAACCTGGGTTGCTGAATGTATTCGCAGCGAAAACGATCAAAAACCCTTTTCCGATCAAGAAATCGCCGATTGGATTCAGCAGAATAAGAGCATGAAGATTGCTCGGCGCACGGTTGCAAAATATCGTGAATCACTCGGCATCCTGCCCTCGTCAAAGCGCGTGAAGCGTTTCTGAGGGCAGAGTGCCTAGAAATGACCGGAATGAATTGACATAAATCAACGATTACCCTATTGCGGGACAGCCCTAAGAGACTGGGGCGCCTCAAATAGGAGGTGTGTAAGTGGCCTGCCGTATAACAGATTATATGAAGACAGAGCTCATTGCTCCTGAGCTTCAGGCAGCAGACAAAGCAGCATTGCTGCTTGAGATAGCCACCCTCGTCAGTCATGTAATTCCAACCGTTAGCCGCAGCGAACTGCACACAAAACTCGTCGAGCGCGAACAGAAAGCAAGCACGGGTGCAGATCATGGCGTTGCAATACCGCATGCAACAATCACTTCAGCAGACCGTATGCTTGTGGTCTTTGGCAAATCGGCAGTGGGAATCCCCTTCAACGCATTAGATAACGAAGATTCAACTCTTTTCTTCGCAGTTATCAGCCCAAGCAAACCCAAAGAAACAGATGCAAGTTACCTTCAGGTCATTTCGTCTATCTGCCGGCTCATGAGGTCAGCAAGCTTACGCGAGCGCCTGCGCACGACACGCACAGCAAGCGAAATTCTGCAGCTCCTCAAAACCGAAGAGGAGTTCAGGCTCGCTCAGCCTTCATCGATTGCTCCTTGAGTTCGGAGGTTCTGATGCCCACCAATAACCCGCGTCCACCGTCTCAAATCATCGTCGTCAGCGGTATGGCGGGTTCTGGAAAGTCCGTCGCCCTTCGGGCACTTGAGGATCTTGGATTTCATTGTGTGGATAATCTACCCGCTCTGTTGCTCTCGGGTTTTATTGATTCCTATGCGTCTCAACAGTTCCACGCTCCACTCGTTGCACTTGCTCTGGATGCTCGCGATCGGACGATGCCTGCAGCTCTTTTGGAATGCTGGGACAAACTGAATGCGGCTTCGGCTGTAGAGCTTTTGTTCTTGGAGGCACGCGAAGACGTTTTACTTAACCGTTTCCGCGAAACACGACGCATCCACCCACTTTCTGGCGAACAACAGGGAACTCAGCGCCTCAAAGCGCAGACTCTGGCACAAGCGATTTCCTTGGACGCCGAAATCCTGAAGCCGGTGCGCTCTCTCGCAACACGGGTCATTGATACGAGCAAAATTTCATCGCAAATGCTCAGGCAGATGATTCTTCACGATTACGCTCCCTCTGCCGAGCACCTCGAGATGGCCGTGCAACTTGTTTCCTTTGGTTTCAAGCACGGCGCTCCTGCCGATTTGGACACCCTTTTCGACGTTCGGTGCTTTCCTAATCCTCATTATATTAATGAGTTACGACCTTTAACAGGCTTGAATGACAAGGTTTCAGAGTTCGTGCTCAAGGAGCCTAAAGTCTTGGAATTTATAGAAAAGACTCACGACCTTTTATCGTTTCTCATTCCTCTCTACAGGGCGGAGGGGAAGCGATACTTCAGTGTTGGCATCGGTTGTACGGGAGGAAAACACAGGAGTGTCGCGATTGTTGAAGCTTTGGGCAAAAGGTTACGAGCGATTCTGCCGACACTTAAAATTGAGCATAGGCACTTCGACAAGGAGTAGCGTGTGGTTGAATTCAAGGCGAAAGTACGAGTTTTAAATCCTCTGGGACTTCATGCACGTCCGGGTGTGAGCATTGTAAAGTGCGCCCAGACGTTTCAACCCACCGAGCTTGAGCTTAGGTGTTTATCAACGAATTCCAAGGCCTTAGGCCATTCTCTTTTGTCGATACTCAGTCTGGGTGCAGGGCGTGGCAGTGAAATAGAGCTCATTTGTCGGGGCCCACGTGCCGATGAACTTTTGAAGGCCGTTAAACACATGTTCGACAACGGATTCGCAGACGCCGGGGAGGCGAATGAAGACGAGTTCGAGAATAACTCTGCGCGGAATATCAATTTCCGGCGGGCTAGTAGTGGGTAGAGTGACGAGAGGTTCAAGCCGTCACCTGTCGCAACAATTTCCTCAAGAAGCATTGTCTGCAGACCATGAATGGTCGAGATTTCTCACCGCACAAAGCAGAGCTCTAGCAGATATCGACTCTCTAAAGATAGAAGCCCAAGCGAGTGACACCAAATCTGAGCTTCCTGCCGTCCTTGAAGGCTACGAGCTTCTCATCACAGACGTGATTCTAGTCGAGAGCATCAAGACTTTAATTTTCTATCATCATGCAGACGCTCGAGGCTCAATTGAAAAAACATTTTCCGAGGCCAAAGACCGTATTGCTTCTGCAGCGGATCAGCACTTGAAAGAGAAGGCGTTTGACGTTGATGCCTGCAAGGAATTTCTTATTGACGCTCTCGATACGGAAATTTTTAAGAATCAGACTGACCAATTAAATGGTCGTATTGTCATTGTGAGTCATCCCAGCCCGCAAGATATTATTCGGTTTCACCATGCCGGCGTATCCGGAATTCTAGCTGAGCATGGTTCACAATTGAGCCATGCTGCTATTTTAGCCCGAAGCTTCAACATACCGGCTTTATTTTCGGTTCCCGACATTTCTAAAATGGGCTTAAGCGGACAAATATGTATCCTCGATTGCAACGCAGGGACACTCACACTGAATCCGAGTCGCTCAGAAGTGCGCAAGGCAGAGGCCCGCAGAGCAGTTGATTTGATGCTGAATCAAAAACTCAAATCAAAGTCGACAACGCTTGCCCGAACAACAGACGGTCACAGAGTTTTCGTTTTTGCGAATTCCGACGGGCCTACAGATTCTAAAAATCTACTCGCATCGGGCGCGGAAGGAATCGGATTGTTACGGACTGAATTTCTTCATCTGGGCGCAGGTGCGGGTCCAACTGTTCAGGAATCTGCACTTCTGTTCAGAATTCTGGCCGAGGCCTTTTCTCCTAAATGGGTCACAATCCGATTGCTCGATGCAGGTGGAGATAAATCCTATCCCGAGGGACAATCATTTTCGTCGAGTCCATTCGGTGTTCGCGGAATCAGATTCCTGCTGAGTGAAAGCAAAATTTTGCGCAACCAACTTACAGCACTCATCAAGGCCAATCATCTTGGAAATATTCGGGTTCTCATCCCTTTCGTCACGGATGTCGAAGAAGTTCGCGCAGTCAAACGAATCATGAATGAAATTTGGACCAGTCTGCCTCACGAAGACACAACCGCACTGCAATTTCCCCAGATCGGCGCGATGATTGAAACGCCCGCTGCTCTTCAATTAATTGATCATTTTATCCGTGAGTGTGACTTTCTCAGCGTCGGCTCTAACGACCTGACTCAACATGTGCTGTGCGTAGACCGTGCCGACCGACACATGCAGACCAAATTCAACTCTTTTCATCCTGCGGTTCTCAGAACTCTGAAATCTATTTTTAGTCTTCAAAGGGTAAGCGAAATAAGCATCAGTCTTTGCGGAGAACTTGCGTCTGAACCGATTGCGCAGGAACTTCTATTAGGTCTGGGTTGCCGGCAGATATCAGCACAAGCTTCTGCAATTCCCCTCATCAAGGACATTATTCGACATCTGAATGTTGAAGAAGCAGAAAAACTTGCAGAGAAAGTTCTGATGATGACGAATTCCGAAGAGATTCGCACTCTCCTTACCCAACGTTACGAAGAAGTTTTTGATTATTCCGCAAGCAGTAAATCATTCCACAACCGTGCTGTTTGAAAAGCAAAGTCACTGATAAAAATAAGAGCGCACACCAAACTGACTCAGCACGGGCCACCACAACGGACCCAATGCATTTGCAAGACCGTGAAAAACAATGGCTGCTAGCGGCGTACCAGTGAATAAGGTGAGTGCTGCGGCGCAAAAACCCAGAAAGAAGGGCCCCGGCGATACCGGTATGGCTCCATGACGCAAGGCCTCCCACCACTGTGCAAAAAAATCAGCTTGAACGGGAATATGCAAAACCCAGAAGCACAGTGCATTAAAATAACAGAGCCAAAAATAAGAACTGAGACGACGCACTGCGAGTCTGCTTTGTGACTCTTGTAGCCCACGCCGCAGCTGAAAATTTAAAAGCCAACCTCGAAAGAAGAATTCTTCTGCCAAAGGTGCAATCAGAATCGCTGAAAAGCCAGCCGGACTCAAAAACCAATTTCTAATATCAAGCGTAATACGAAACCAATCTTGCGGATAAAAAAGACCAACAATGCAGAGTGGAATTAGAATATAGAGAAAGCAAAAAATGATTCCCCAATAATTCTTTGGCTGACGCATGAGGTCCGGTTTAAAAAATAAAAATGAGGATTTACCGGAGTGCAGTAACGGCAGAACGAACAAGACAACTGCAACAGACGCATGTCGAAGCAGCTCATCGGAAAAAACGGCAACTAAAACTTTGATAAGAACAAAAGCTGCGACTAATAGAAGGAATACCCGGGCAAGAGGTCCGCGTCCTGCAGCACTTTCGTTCATTTCCCCTCCGCTTCTCATGCTCCTCTGCCATAAATTTGAACTTCACCGCACTCCGCGCTAGGGTGCCGGAAGATGTTCGTCATCTTTCACACTGAGGAGTATGCCCGATGTCTGACCTCGTCATGCACGTCACTGAAAAAAATTTTCAAACTGAAGTTCTCGAAAGCAACATTCCCGTTTTGGTCGACTTCTGGGCTGACTGGTGCGGCCCGTGTGTTGCATTGGCGCCGACTCTCGAGGAAGTTGCCCGCGAAAGACAAGGCAAGATCAAGGTTTGCAAGGTCAACGTTGAAGAAGAGCCTCAGCTTGCAGCACAATTCAACATCCGCAATATTCCGTTTCTTGCTTTCATCAAAAACGGCCAAAAAGTCGGTGATCTCGTGGGTAATCAACCCAAACAAACAATCCTCAAGGCGGTAGATTCCGTCGCCAATGGCTAAGACGAAATCTACATCCTTTCAGGCTGAGACATTCCTTCTCTCAGACTGGGCAGATCGCTCAGACCATTTGCCTGCCGATCTCTTCACATCCGCAGCCATACCAACACAGCCAACAACATTTGTTTCGCTGGACGAAGTTGGTCGTGGATGTGTTGCAGGGCCAGTTGTGGTCTGCGCCACTCTTTGGCAGGCCGGTCACCTCAAAAAAGAGTTTGCGGAGTGGGTCGACACGCTGCGTGACAGCAAAAAAATGTCTGCTCGTTCACGTGAAGACGCTTTTGAAAGTGCATTGCGCGAAACACTGCTGAATCCCTCACGCAGCTGGTCTGAACCTCCTGATCCTCGACTCCAGAGCGAAAAAAGTGGCCGAAAGCTGACTCCCGAACAGCTGCATTTGCCTCACCAAGTGAACAAATGGACCGATAAAAATCTCTCCGAACAACTTAAAATGCTCAGCCGGAAGCGCGCCTCAGTCCAAAGCTACACTCTAGCCTCGGCCTGTGTTGGGTCGGCTTCCGCCGCGGAAATCGACCAATTCGGAATTATTCCCGCACTCGGAATGGCCGCGTCTCGAGCACTCTCGGATTTGCCTTCAGCCCCCCGCCCGCAGGTTGTGTTTTTTGACGGCCACCGGCCGATCTCGCTCATCTCCCCTTGGCAAGACCTCCCCCAAATCCTCATCACCAAAGGGGATGACCTCCTCAAAAGCATTTCGGCTAGTTCGGTTATTGCCAAGGTGATACGTGACCGCTGGATGGAAAAATACTCAACACTTTACCCGAGTTACTTTTTTGAGGAGCACCGCGGGTACGGCACAGAAAAACACCGCGAGGCCATTTTGCGCCGTGGCCCCACCCCTCTTCATCGCATGACCTTTCTGAAGAATATCTGCCCAGAGTCCGGCTGTTGACAGGGCGAACCTCAAAAAACTGAACCAGATTCCGATTCAAACCATGAGTGAATGGAACACCGTTTGACTCTCAGGATGAGTACAGGGGGTGGACATATGGCCAGAGGCCCAGTGAAACACGCATCATCGGAAACGTCATACGAGCTCTACCGTGAGCTCGGTGAAGAGCTGCTGACGCCGATTGAACAATCGGTCGATATCAACGTGAGGTACGAACTGTATCTCAGCAAACTGATATTCCTCGAAAACCTGCATGAACAATGCTTTCTGAGCGTCAATGGCAGGCCCGGAAGAAACAGTGATTCTTTTTGCGCATCAGACTTAAGGCAAATTCAAAATGCCATTCAGTCGACGCATCAATTTATGCGCGAAACAATTCTGGAGGCTCTCGACAAACGCCTGTCACGCGAAACGGTGCTGGGGCGCGAATCATGAGTCTGACCCTGCGGGAAATAGTGGATGCGTTCGAAAGACTATCCATAGACGACCGCCTTCATCTTGTTCTTCCATCGCTTGAAGAACTCGATGTCTGCATTCAATTTGATAGACAAGATCAACTGCGCTGCTGGACGTTTTATTTCAGAGAAGCGAAAGACGAATCGTCACAGCAATGTTCCCGCGCGCATTTTGTCGAGGTTGCCCGCGCTTTCCAGCTCGACGAATCTCTCCTTTCGAAAGAGCTTGCGAGTCATCTCCTGACCCAAGCCGCATTCGCGGACCAGTTTGTCAGAGAAGTTCAGGATCTTTTGGGCGAAGATGCCGTGCGCGAAAGCATTGTGCGCACACAACTCTTCATGGATGCACTCAAAGATGCAGTATCTTCGGCACTTGAAACACGCCCCCAGCCGGCCGCCAGTGCCGATGAACAGGAGGCATCCAAGACGCCTCACCACCCTGCCGGTGGGCAGACCCTGAAGTTCAGGGTGATTAAAGGCTCCTAAAAAAATTACTATTTTTAGCTTGTTACATAAACCTTTCTGAGTTTGACCGACTCAGGAGCTAAGGATATATGAGCCCTTTGCGCCTCCGCTCCTGTGCTCAGCAAAGGTCAACACTATGTTTGATATCGTCACGCAAGGTTTTAAAGATGCCTCCCTCAAGTTGAAGGGACAAACACGACTCACCGAAGAAAATATTTCTCCGGCGCTCGACACGGTGCGCAGAAGCCTTCTTGATGCAGATGTTGATTATGGTGTCGTTAAATCATTTCTTGAAAGCGTTCGAAATTCTGCTTTGGGTTCGGTCGTTCATACCAAATCAAAAACAGCTGAGCTCAAAGTGTCAGCGGGCGATCACTTCATCAAACTCTGCCACGATGAGCTTCTTCAGCTGCTGGGTGGTGAACAAGCAACTATTGTCCGCAACACCAAAGGTCCAACAGTCATTTTGCTTGTCGGTCTGCAAGGTGCCGGTAAAACAACTCACGCAGCCAAGCTCGCACGCCTTCTTAAAGAAACTCAAAACATGCGACCACTTTTGGTTGCAGCTGACGTGTACCGCCCTGCTGCGCGCGAGCAGTTAAAAGTTCTCGGTGAGCGCATTGATGTACCTGTGTTCACACTCGAGACCAACGATGCTGTGGAAATTGCGCGCAAGGGCCTCGAACACGCGCGCCAAGAATGGCTTGATCTTGTCATCATCGATACCGCCGGACGACTGGCGATCGACGACACTCTGATGACCGAAATTGAAAACATCAAAAGCGCGGTTCAACCCCAGAACGTGCTTTTGGTCATTGACGCCATGATTGGACAAGACGCGGTTCGCACAGCGAGTGCCTTTGATTCACGCGTCAATCTGACGGGCGTCATCTTAACAAAACTCGATGGCGACACTCGTGGTGGTGCAGCGCTTTCCATCAAAAAAGTCACTGGTAAAAACATTCTCTTTACGGGTGTTGGAGAGAGCCTCGAGCGACTCGAAGAATTTCGACCCGAGGGAATGGCCACGCGAATTTTGGGTATGGGCGACGTTGTCGGTCTCATGCAAGACTTCTCGAAGGCCATCGACGAAGAGGAAGCGGCTCGCAGTGCAGGCCGCATGATGGAAGGTCATTTCGACTTCAACGACTTTTTGGGCATGCTGCAAAGCATTCAAAAGATGGGCCCACTTAAGGATATCATCTCGAAGACACCACTTGCGGGTCAGTTGAACCAACAGGATCTCGACAAGGTTGACGACCGCGAAATGGTGCGCGTCGCCGCGATTGTGCGGTCGATGACTCGCGCCGAACGCGAACACCCTGAACTTCTTCTTCCCAAGACTCCCGAAGGCCGTTCTCGTCAGCAACGCATCGCACGGGGTGCTGGTCGGACCGAGAAAGACGTCAAAGATCTCGTTGAGCGCTTTATGCAAATGAAGCAAATGATGAGCCTTTTCAGTGGCGGCATGGGCGGAGGGCTGTTGGGCAAAATTCCGGGCATGGGTGGGCTAAATCAACTTGCCAACATGGCCAAAATGATGCGAGGCGGCGGCATGGGCGGAATGGGTGGTCTGGGCGGATTTCCGGGAATGCCTAGCATGCCGGGAATGATGGGCGGCCTTGGCGGTGGTCGGGGCGGTTTATCGACTCAGGACCTCGCTGAAATCAATCGCCAAAGAAAAAAGAAAAAAGAAGAAAAGAAGGCTCGTTCAAAAGGACGCCGCTGAAACAACAGCAGGCAGCGAAGGAAAATTTCCATGTTTCAACGGCTCTATACAACGCTTCACCTCGACTCCACTCCGGCTGGATCCGACGAGAACCCATTTGCGAAATACATGCCAAAACCTCAGGTCACCTACCCCGATGTCGGAGCCGAGAATCAGACATTTCTGAAAAAGGTTTTCGTTCAGACTTGGGGCTGCCAGATGAACGTTGCAGACACCGAGCGCATGCTGGGTCTGCTCGGCCGTTGCAACTATCGCCCCACGGAATCCATCGAAAATGCGGATCTGGTCTTGCTCAATACATGCCACATTCGCGAAAAAGCGAGACACAAGCTCGTCAGCAGATTGGGAGAAATTCGCCCGCTGAAACAGGCCAATCCAGATCTCATTCTTGCCGTGACTGGATGTGTCGCGCAGGCTGAAGCCAAACAGCTCAGCAAAGATGTTCCTTTCGTCGACTTGATTATTGGTCCCGATCAAATCGAACAACTGCCGTCTTTGCTTGAAAACGTGGTTACAAAAGCTGAAGAAAAAAAGGAATATCGAGCATTCGGAGTGCAGCAGCCGATTGTTGAAGCGAACTTCGACAAAGAAGGTGGATATTCGATTCCTATCGACGTCGTTCCACCGTATCTTGACGAAAACAAGAACGAAGTCAGCAAGTACGTCAACATCATCAAAGGATGTAACAACTTCTGTACGTTTTGTGTTGTGCCCTACACACGCGGTCGCGAAAAAAGTCGCAAGGCAGATGAAATTCTCGACGAAGTTAAATTTTATGTCAGCAAAGGAATCAAGGAAATCATTTTGCTTGGCCAAAATGTAAACTCCTACGGCCTCGATTTTCTTGCGGAACAACCACCTACTGCAGCACAACTTCCAGCTGACGTCATGCTGCCGTTTGCCGAGCTTTTGTACCGCGTTTCAGAAATCGAGGGTGTGCAACGCATTCGATTTACAACTTCAAACCCTCACGACTTCACTCCGTCACTTGCCAAGGCTTTTGCGGAATTGCCAAAGCTCTGCAATGCATTTCACCTTCCTGTGCAAGCGGGCTCTGACAAGATTCTTGACCGCATGAATCGCCAGTACACGCGTGAAGAGTACCTCGAGCGTGTCCGTTGGATTCGCAACGTGCGTCCTGATATCGCCTTTAGTACCGACATTATCGTTGGCTTCCCCGGCGAAACGGAAGAAGATTTCGAGCAAACTTTATCTCTTGTTCGCGAAATGAAATATGCATTTATTTATGCATTTAAGTATTCGCAACGAAAGGGCACGCCAGCCACTCGGTTCAAAGATCAGGTTCCTGAGGAAGAAAAAGATCGCCGCTTGCAACAGCTTCTGGCTATCCAACGCGCAGAAACAGAGCGTCAGAACCTTGCCGAAGTGGGCCATACGCGCGAAGTACTTGTGCTCTATCGCAACACAAAAGAAGAGCACAGCTGGTATGGCAGAACCTATGAGGGTCGTTTGGTCAAGGTCGCCTCGCCTCGGGATCTGCTTGGCAAGCTCGTGCACGTGAATATCACTGGCGCGAACATCACCGCACTCGAAGGCTCTCCAGCATGACTCTGCTGGAGTCCGAGAAACAAACACTCCTCACCAGCGAGCAGCTTTGCAGCAAAAATATTGTCATCCACGAGTTCATCCTGAACAAAGATCCGCATGCAGTGGATGTGCAAATTGCGCAAATCTGCGAGCTCGCTCCCTTGCATCCACTGACGATTGAAGACTGCCGTAAAGGCAATCAACGTGCAAAACTCGAACACTATCCGGATTATTTATTTTTCGTTCTGCATTATTTTGATCACGATTTGAGCCAGATCACAGAACTCCACGTTGTTCTTCGCAAGGGTGCCATTCTTCTGATTGCCGACAATCTTCCCCCAAGTGAAACGGGTCGATGGTCTGAGTTCATGAATCTCAGTGAAGGTCGCACATTGGCAGAACACATTCACAATATTTTTGATTGCTGTGTCGACAGCGCAGAACGCCGAGTTGGCCGTCTCGAAGATCTCGTCTCTCAGGCCGAAAGCCTCATCGTCAAGGAACAATTCAATCCTAAACTGATCGTCAGTCTCAAACAGCACACACTCAGATTTCAGCGCTCTGTCAGCGGGACGCTGTCTGTCGTTCGCGAATTTACCTCAATTGCCGACCTCACTGTCGAGCAAAAGCTTTGGTACCGAAACGTTTTAGACCATCAAGAACGTTTGCGTCACGAGCTTGAATTTCTACACAGCGAGATGATTGCTTTGTTCGACGTCTTCTGGGGTGCTTCAGGATATTATGCAAACGAACAAATTAAGCGTCTGACGTTGCTCGCCACCATTGTCGTTCCGCTGAGTTTTTGGACGAGCTTTTTCGGAATGAATTTCGAAACGATGCCGTTCAAAGAACGCTGGTTCTTCGTTACTGCTTTAACAATCATGTTAGGAAGCGTCGGAGGAATCTTCTTCTATCTCAAGCGACGTGGGCTCTTCAGGCGCAGGACTGCCAGACTTCACCAAAGCTTTGCTGAGCTTCTCGAATAGCTCAGGATCCTTTCGCTCATACCTCTTCAAAAATCGAACTATTTGAGTTGGATTATCGCGATATTTAAGTGTAATAATTCGAGCCAACCTTGATTGATCCTGCGCATCCAAAGCCTTCGCTTTGACAGCAAATGCAAACGCGCTGACGCGCACCCAAAGCTTCGGATATCGCAAAAACAGCTTGAGACGAGCGGGATTGTAACCGGTCTCAATCGGGCTCCAACTGTCAATTTCCTGCAAAGCATCCAAAACTGCTTGCCCGCTTCGAATGCCTTCAGGCCTCGAGCGGAGGATTCCTTCTTCCCAAAGACTGTCTTCGACAAGCTCATCACCGAGCAATTCCAATCCACCGGGTTCCTCAAGATTCAAAAGTCCCAAATCATCTTCGGCAGGCTTTTTGGCCGTCAATTTATCCTTTTTAGGCTTCGGAACGATTGGATCCAAAGGAACCGCATCTTCATCTGTTGATTCTGGTGGTAGGATGGTGCTCTTCATTTCAACAACGAATCGATCAAACTCCTCGGGGTACGTATCGACGACGAACCAAAGCCCGGCAAGGGTCATAAACAGGACGGACAAAGTAATTTTTGTGCGCTCACTGAGCTTCTTCATTGCCTTCCCCAACAACACCCAAGATTTGGTGTCGCTTGTCAGTCTTTATCGACAGATATCTCGAAAACTCAGCAATGTATTTTTTGACTGAGGTAGGAAAATATGTAGACTCCGGAGTGTCGAAAAGTGACGTTCAACGGAGGAACACGTGAAAATTCTTGTCCTTGTGAAACATGTGCCGGACACTGAAACCAAAGTCAGGCTCGCTGGCGGCGGCAAGTCGCTGGACGACTCTGAGTTCAAATACATGGTCAATCCGTACGATGAGTTTGCCATCGAAGAAGCCGTGCGAACACAGGAAAAACAAGGTGGCGAAAGTGTTGTCGTGAGTCTTGGACCAACCCGTGTTCAAGAAGCAATGCGCAAAGCAATGGCCATGGGCATAGACCGTGGAGTGTGGATCAACACCGAAGGTCACTCCGGTGAACTTGACTCTTTTTGCGTTGCAACTGCGTTGTCGAAAGTCATAGCGGAAGAAAAGCCTGACGTTGTCTTTCTCGGACAAAAAGCCATTGATGATGACGCTGCCCATATTGGCCCAATGCTGGCCGAAGTCTGTGGCATGCCTCATGTGCAAGTCGTCATTAAAGTCGACTGGCAAAACGGTGGACAGTCTGCCCGAGTGGAGCGTGAAGTCGAAGGTGGAATGGTCGAAGTTTATGATGTTTCGGCACCCATGATTCTCGGAGCGCACAAAAGCCTCAACGAACCCCGCTTCCCTCCGCTTCCTGGAATTATGAAAGCCAAAAAGAAACCACTCGCCGAGAAGAAGCTCTCAGAGGTTCTGAGCGAGAGCCCGCTGGTCACAACACGCAGCTTCGCGCTTCCAGCCGAAAAAGCCGCTGGAAAAGTCTTCAAGGGTGAACCCCTGCCAGACATGGTCAAGAAAGTTGTCGGACTTCTGCGTTCAGAAGCCAAAGTGATTTGAGAATCAGGAAGAACTCGGAGAACACACATGAAAATACTTGTTTATGCTGAAGTCCGGAATGGAAAACTCAAATCCACAGCAGCCGAACTTCTGACCGAAGCCAGAAAGATCGCTGGAAATAGCACTGAAAATATTCACGCCGTATTACTTGGTGATGGATGCTCCGCACACGCAAAAACACTTGCAACTTTCGGTGCAAGCAAAGTCTTCGTTGTCGAAGCTGCGGAAACAAACACATATCAATGCGAACCGCATATTCAGGCCCTCAGCCAGCTCATTCAAGCTCATGGCTATTCTTTAGTCATGGGTCCAGCTTCGCCGACCGGCCGGGACTTCTTTCCACGACTCGCCGTACGTCACAAATCTGCGATGCTCACCGACGTGGTCTCTTTGTCGAACGATGGCGGCAAAATCATTGCACGCCGTCCAATGTACGCAGGAAAATGTATCGCAGAAGTCGGCAGCCAATCGGCTCTGACTTTTGTTACGGTACGTCCGAACGTCATTCCAAGTGAAGTCTTCAACGCATCTGCTGAGGCTGCTGTTGAAAAGTTCGCGCCTGCCTTTAACACCGCCGCAATCAAGTCCAAGATTGCAGAAGTCCGGAAAGGTAAGTCCGAAAAACCCGACCTGACCGAAGCAAGTCTAATTATCTCAGGCGGACGTGCTATGGGGAATGCAGATAATTTCAAAATTCTTCACGAACTTGCCGACGTTGTTGGCGCGACTGTTGGCGCATCGCGTGCTGCCGTCGATTCCGGATATGCCCCACACGACATGCAGGTCGGTCAGACGGGCAAAACCGTCAACCCCAATCTGTACATTGCGTTTGGAATTTCAGGATCGATTCAGCATCTCGCGGGTATGAGAACTTCAAAGGTCATCGTAGCCGTCAACACCGATCCCGATGCTCCTATCTTCCAAAAAGCCGACTACGGCATCGTTGCAGACCTGTTTCAGGCAGTTCCTCTCTTCAAGGATGAACTCAAAAAACTGACCGAACACTAATCATCAGTGTTCGGTCTTTTTTGACTCACTTTGGCATGCACTTCGCCATGTCAATATCTGTTCCCGGTGTGCATTGGACTCCTGTCAGTTCAACTTTTTCAGGCCCAATAAACTGAACAAATAGATCTGAAGACTCATAAACCTTATTCACAGCATTGCCATCCTCGTAGCAGACTGTGTGTATGGTCAATTGAGCTTTCTGGTCCTTTGTTTTTACGCAGCGCCACCGCCATGCATGCTCACCCACATTGTCTGATGCCGTAACGAATTTCTTTGCCGTGAGCTTGTCTGAAGTTTCAACCTTAATCGTTGCGCTGAGCGAGCCCGTGGCTGTCGCTGGCACGTCTTGCGACATCCAGACTCCAAGCGTCGCTCCATCCAAACTACATTTTGGTGAAATGGATGCAGCTCCCACAGGCTGAATGGTCAAGCAGTTGCTGTTGTCGGTCCGACTCAACCAATAATTTATTTTGAATGGAGTTGCGCCCGATGCTGGAGCTGCAGCAGGCACTGTTCCGGTGGGTGCAGGAACTGTCGTCCCTGTTACGGGAGCCGAGTTCTCTCTTCCCCGCGCATCGTCCATTGGAGTTTGCGTTGCCTGCGGACTCTCCTGTGGAGGAGGTGTTATACGTGGCATTGTGCTCGAGCCTTTTTCCGGAGGATTCACGCAACTCGTCGTGACCAAAAGGCCGCCCGCAATCATCACCAGCTTCATTTTCGGCGTCTTATTTTGCATTGAGCTGAGCTCCTTTTTTATCCTTACCGGAAAATTTCGTATTTCTTTGTTTACGAGAAATGTCTTCAAGCAAATTCACAAGGCAATCATGCTGCATGGGTGTTAAGTGCTCTATTGAGCATCCAACAGACTGTCCACGGATAGACAATCTACGGATTCTGAGCGCCAATTTTAAGAAATCGCCGTACTGTGGATGAAAGATACCAAAAACATTAAGAGGCAACTGAATTCTCAGCTGCTCATCTCTCCTCAGTCCAAAATCACCCGAAAAAGTTAATCCGCACCCTACAAGACTTAAGTCATCCAGTTCTGCAGTTACTTCTTCGAGAGAATCAACACGAACAACCTTCACAGGAATGTCGACCGAAAATCGTTTCGCTGCACGCGCCTCAACAGCACCCGCTTTTTGCAGCTTCTTATACAATTCAGTCGGGTCGGGCGGAGAATTTACATAATCATCGAGCTCTTCATACAGGGACATCTTTTCCCGGTAGGCCTGTATGAGTTCACGCTCATTCTTGGTCACGAATAGGACCGTGAGTTTTTTTCTTTCCTTAAGTTCCTTGGCAAAATCAACCAGCTCGGAATCTGATCCCAACAGCGAGTGATGAATAACGACAACTTCGACGTTTTTTACATTGAGAACCTTAAGTCCTTCTGTTGGATCATCAAGGCGAATG
The DNA here is from genome assembly GCA_964460155.1 of uncultured Oligoflexia bacterium. Taxonomy (GTDB): domain Bacteria; phylum Bdellovibrionota_B; class Oligoflexia; order Silvanigrellales; family Silvanigrellaceae; genus RFOM01. The sequence continues at coordinate 18,594 of CAYWSV010000030.1, forward strand.
AGCGTATATCCCGGCAGTGCATGCTCAGCGGCTTTGCTAATCATTCTTAATTCCTGTTCGGAAATAAGACGACTCCGCTGCAGAAGCAAAACATATCGTTTTGTTCCGAAAGAACTTGCCACCTTTTGAAGATAGCGCGAAACATCCATGACACACACCCTCTTCCGAGGGAGTATAGGGAACATCGTTTTGCAGATATGCTGCAGTATTTGCAGCAACATCCCAGCACGTCACAAGAACAACGTGCAGCAGGCAAAAATTTCTTTGCGACTGAAAACAAGTCGAGCTTTGAGCTGTCAGTTCAGTGCCTTCCCGAGAGAAAACCCAACGGATGTGGTCGCCGGACGGCTGAGAACACGGGCAACCTCAAAGCCAACAGCCTGATCCTTGGCACCAAAAAGAGCCCCCAACAGCCGGACACCTGCAAGGACCGACTGTGCCGTTCGTGTATCTACTGAACCAATTCGAGCAGCATCCAAATCATCTATTGCCAAAACATGAGCGCCATAAAGAATAGCGTGTTGAAACAAAACCGACCGAGCGAAAGAAACATTGAGATTCTGTGTCAGGGTGTTGCGAATTTCAGAACGCAAAACGACGTACTCTTTGGATTTGAAGGTTGATGCAGGCCAACCAGGAACCGCCCGGAGTCCTGCATCAACGTCCGAATCACTGCGTGCATAGCTCAAATTTTCTAACCAAGTGAGCCTTGATGCCAAGGGAACTGCCGTCGTTAGCATCCATTCTTGCTGAGGATCGGTCATCGACTCACGGAAAGCTGAAAGCGTGAGTGGTCTGCGAAGTGACACTTTGAGCCCAACACCTTCCGGATACAAATAACTCCCAAAACCGCTGTCTATCGAATAAGACACGCTCAAAAAAGACGGTGGAGCCTGCACCAACCGAGTATTCGAAGCGAGAGAAAGTGTGGTGTTCGTTTCTCTAAACAGCGAGGGAATGGCAGAGGAAATTTGAAAATCCAAAAAATTCTGTCCGTATTCGCGACGCACACCTAAAGTCAGCGTACGTCCCCATTCATCGCCCAACTGAGTTGTCTGAAATTGGCTCCGAATGGTCAGATCCGAACGCCTCGAATCATAATTCATGGCGAAAGCTTGTAGAACAGTTCGGTAAGGCCGCGGATACTTTAACCGGTCGCTTGAAATGGCCCGATGAGGAAACAATACCTCTGCGCGCACAGTGCCGTTTGGGAGCTCTGCAAACGCGCTCTGAAATCTTTCATTCGGAAGAATCGTTACCGAGTCATCCGCCTTATTTTGAGATAATTTGACTCGCAGTGAGCCGCGCTTTTGCTTTTCAGTCTCACCAAACAAAAATTCATGAGTCAAACCGGATTTCAGGGTGTCTCTGTGCACGGCCAACCTGCTCTTTGGCATCTCGCGAATTTCAATCTTTTCCTCGGGAGTCCAGGCCGGAATAACCCCCACGTCCATAACAGTCGAGCAATCTTTGTCTGGCTCCATTGCCGAGAGTGTCTTTTTAAAATCAGGAACAGATTGACGACCTTCAAGCACATCGACTGCGGCTTTTCGGACCTCCTGCTGCTTCGCCGCTTGCAAACAAACGTCCATTTGCGCAAGCAAATCAGCCCCTGTCATGGGTGCAAGAAAATCTTGGAACGTCGAATAATCAAGTTTTGCTGGCCCCTCTTCGGCGCCAACAAAAACAGAATTATTAATAAATGCATTTCCCTGCTGGATAGCCCTGAAAAACGGAAGAAACGAAAACCTATCTGACATCTCTTTGAGACTCGACAGACTTGGAAATGAATCACGCAGCCAGATCTCAGCGAGTAATCTGGCTACGCTCTCATTGCGTTTCAATTCAACCCAACTGGAAAAATTAATTTCTGGTTCAAGCGCATGACGTGCAAAATTTCTACTTAAAGCTCTGAAAAGTGCAGCTCGGTGATAAACACTGAGAAGAGGGTTGACCGCACCGAATGAGGGGTGGAGTTGAATTTCACCGACCTGCTCGACAACAAGTCTTTCGATTAACGCCCCCCTCGAGAGACGAATCGTCCACGCAGGACGACCTCTGGCTGCAGACCTCTTGATTGCAGGCGAAATCCGTCGTGCAAAAACGTCCAGTGTACTGGCTATTTCCGACTCCTCGAGACGCTCCATTTTAACACGCGAGACGTCATCCGGATTGAATTCGAAAAACGATGCTCCCAAGTTTTCGTCGGTTCCATGAAAATATAACGGTGGAGGTAATCCAACGAATTGCAACGAAACAGAATTGGGTTTGACGCTCCTGCAGCCAGCGCAGCTTATGCTAACCTGATTACGAACGCCTTCAATACTCAGCTTAGAATCTATCGGTTTTTCGCGCCAAATAGGAAAAACGGGACCAGAAAAAATAGCCCCGCCGCTCGACTGCATCGCAAAATTGCCACTTCCCAAACGCGGATAAAAAACAAAGTGTACCTCGATATATCTGCATCCAACGGCCTTGCTACCGGCTGACTTAGATGCAACTTCAATTGCCGTACGAGGGACACGCAGTACGCGCTCACCTTCAGCGAATTCAAACGAGGACCTTGAAAATGAAATTGTTTTAAGAAGCGCATCCACATCGGAGTCGGGCCGAGGACACGCTTTGGAAGTCGCTCCAGTGCGAACGCCACTCACAACCAAAGCGCCCAATCCCGACTCCGAGAACGGCCACTCGTCTCCCGATCGCTCAGTGCGAAATTCCCTTTGCTCACGGTTGAGCGTGGTCATGTGGGGCGAGTCACCAAGATCACGATTGGGCAAAAGCCAGAATTCGTCGGCTGATGGAGTTGCCACGTTCTGCGCCCCGATAACGGGCAAAACATAGGTCACTGACCCAGACAGGACCTGCCTCACAGAATCCCAACTGAGGCGTCCCGTTGAAAACGGCGCAGCCAACGCGGGCTGAGAGAACAAAAGAAAGAAAAAAATCTTATGTAATATCAGCCATCGAGCCGTGACAGAGGGGCGGTAATTTGACCACTGACTCAGCATTCGCGTATCCATAAGTCAATTCTTTCGATACTGAGGTCGACATGGAGTTTCCAAACGAAGAAGAAGTGTCTCGCACACTTGCGGGCGCATCAAGCGTCTCGCCCTTTGAAGAATTGAAAAAACAGGTCGAAGCGATTCTCTTTGCAGCCGAACATGCACTTGAAGTGAGCGAAATTCGCAACATTATCGGGGAAGTCTCGCTGTCAGACGTACGTCTGGCGCTCCGCGACCTTGCAGCAGACTACCTCCCCCGCTCGTTTTTCCTCTTTGAATGTGGTGGAAAGTATCAGCTCAGAACGCGTCCCGAATATGCCGAGCTGGTCAAAAAACAGTTCGTCAGCAAACCGCGCACACTATCAAAGTCGGCGCTCGAAACGCTCGCTATTGTCGCATATCGACAACCTGTGACTCGCAGCGAGGTCAATACGATCCGTCAGGTTGATTCCTCGTCCATCATGACTGCTTTAAAGGAAAAAGACCTCATTGCTGTTGCAGGTGTGCGCAAAGAGGTCGGCAGCCCGATGGAATACAAAACAACGCAGCGATTTCTCGAGACCTTTGGATTGAAATCACTGTCCGCCCTACCCACTTTGCGGTCGCTTCAGATGAAACCTGAAGATCAGGAGCAAATGGCTCAAGCTCTGGCCACCCTCAACGGAGAGGTTTCCGAGGAGCCCGAACTGACTGCTCAGGACCTCGCGTTTGACGACCCTGTCGCAACCCCTGATGAGCCCGAACTCACCGCCGAAGCGGAGACCCTCCCCATGATGGAATCGACCGCCGAAGCGGAGACCCTCCCCACGCAGGAGAACACACCATCGGACTTGCCTTTTGATGGAAACGATGGTTAAGGCATCCGTCTAGTTTTTAGAGTCTCAGCAGGGCCGTCGTCGGTGGCGGCAAAAGTCGCCTGGTCCTGCTCGGGGTTAAACCACAAAACCGACGAGGAGAAATTCATCATGGCAGTTGACGTTCAACTGAAAGACCTGCTTGACGCAGGCGTACACTTTGGTCACCAAGTTCGCCGCTGGAACCCTAAGATGCGTCCGTTCATCTACGGCGAGCGCAACGGTATCCACATCATCGACCTCCAGAAAACTCAGAAGCTTTTTAAAAACGCTCTGACAGCAATTGAAAACACGGTCGCTGAAGGCGGAAACGTGCTTTTCGTTGCAACCAAAAAGCAAGCTCAAGACATCATCAAAGAAGAATCCGAGCGCGCTGGAATCTTCCACGTTCACCACCGCTGGTTGGGCGGCATGCTGACGAACTTCACAACCGTGAAGACAAGCATCACCAAGCTCAAGAAGATTGAAAAGATGTCGACAGACGGCACTTACGACTCAATCACGAAAAAAGAAGTCGCTTTGAAAGAGCGCCTGCGCATCAAGCTCGACCGTTCACTCGGCGGTATCAAGAACATGAATGGCCTGCCATCAATCATGGTCGTGATCGACGCAAAGAAAGAAGCAACAGCAATTGCTGAAGCAAATCGCCTTGGTATTCCTGTTGTGGCAATCACCGACACGAACTCCGACCCTTCAAACGTCGACTTCGTGATTCCTGGTAACGACGACAGCCTCAAAGCCATCAAGCTTTACGCAACACTCATCGCCGACGCGACAATCGCCGGCAAGCAACGCCGTAAGTCTGACCTCGTTCGCGAAGACTCAGCTCTGAGCAGCGACAGCGGACGCGCAGGCGTCAAAGTCAAACGTTTGCGCTCGCGCGACGGTGAAGACGACGGAGAAGGTGCCGCCAACTAATCGGCACCTGTCTTTTTTTCGAGTGTGTGTTTGTTAAGACAAACGAGTTGTAAGAATCAGGAGAACAACAAATGGCAGCAGTAACAGCTCAAATGGTGAAAGAACTCCGCGAAGCAACCGGCGCGGGCATGACAGACTGCAAAAAAGCTCTCGATGAAGCTCAAGGTGATATGGATGCTGCTCTCAAAGTTCTGCGCGAGCGCGGATTGGCAGCAGCTGCTAAGAAGTCCTCACGTGCAGCAAGCGAAGGCGTTGTTGCCTCGGTTATTTCGAACGATCTCGGCAAGGGATACTTGGTCGAAGTGAACTGCGAAACTGACTTCGTGACACGCAACGAAGAATTCCAAGCCTTCGTGACAAACCTTCAGCAAATCATTCTGAACAAGACTCCTGCGACGCTCGAAGCTCTCACAGCAACGGGTTACACAACAGGCGGAACTGTTGCTGAAGCGACAACCAACCTCGTCGCTAAGATTGGCGAAAACATCACTGTTCGTCGCTATGCAACACTCGGCGAAGGCAAGAATCTCGTGGCATCCTACGTTGGACTCTTTGGACGAGACAAGATTCTGTTTTTCGCTGGGCCGTCCTTCGCATTT
>CAYWSV010000031.1:0-7722 GCA_964460155.1 uncultured Oligoflexia bacterium
CATTCCTGCTGCAAAATTGCGACCCACTGGTCCCAGAACAATCACGCGTCCGCCTGTGATGTACTCGCCGCCATGATCCCCCCCGCCTTCAACAACAGCGTGAGCGCCACTGTTGCGCACGGCAAAGCGCTCGCCTGCGCGACCACGCACATAAACACGCCCTGATGTAGCTCCATAAAGAGCCGTGTTTCCGCAGATGACCTGACTGTCGAATCGCGTCTCGGACGATTTCTGCGGACGCAAAGCGACGGTTGCACCAGAAAGACCTTTGCAGATGTAGTCGTTGGCCTCACCTTGAAGTGTTGCTGTAATGCCAGCGGCACCAAAGGCCATAAAGCTTTGTCCTGCAGATCCTGTGAATGAAAGAGTGAACTTGTCTTCAGGGAGAATTTGGGATTCGAAGTGCTTTGAAACTTCAGATGATAACAGCGTGCCCACACTTCGATCTGTATTGCAGATTTGCAGGTCTATGCGCAGAGGTCGATGTGCTTCGAGCGCGTCATAGAACGCTGGGAGAAGCTTCTGGTTGTCGAGGTTGGTTTCGATATTATGGTTTTGTTTGTCGATGTTTGTGTCGAGAATTTTCAAAGGATTTTTCGGCAAAGCCAGTAGTGCACTGAGGTCAATTTTTTTCACACGTTCATCGATTAGATGCGGATTTTTCTCGAGCAGGTCAACGCGTCCAACCATATCAGCCACAGTGCGGAATCCCAATTGAGCCATGATCTCCCGAAGTCCTTCTGCAAGTAAGAAGACATAATTTATGAGACTCTCGGGTTGTCCTGAAAATTTTCGACGCAGTTCAGGATCCTGAGTTGCGATTCCAACGGGACACGTATTCAAATGACACTTGCGCATCATGATGCATCCCAGACTGATGAGGGCACCAGTGGCAATTCCCCACTCCTGTGCACCAAGAAGTGTAGCAATTGCGATGTCGCGTGGAGTGCGCAGCTGTCCGTCGACCTGCAAAACAACACGCTCGCGCAGATGAGTTTCCTTCAGGACGCGGTGTGTTTCTGCTAGGCCCAATTCCCACGGCAGTCCTGCATGCTTGATTGAAGACAGCGGACTTGCGCCCGTGCCGCCCTCGTGGCCGCTCACAAGAATGACTTCAGCTTTGGCCTTGGCCACACCAGCGGCAATGGTTCCGATTCCTGCAACCGAGACAAGTTTCACACTGATGCGTGCATCGCGATTTGCATTTTTGAGGTCATAAATCAGCTGTGCAAGATCTTCGATCGAATAGATGTCGTGATGCGGAGGTGGCGAAATCAGTGTGATACCCGGTGTGCTGTGGCGCACTCGTGCGATGACGTCGTCGACCTTGTGGCCGGGAAGTTGACCACCCTCTCCGGGTTTAGCTCCCTGCGCCATCTTGATCTGCAATTCATTCGCATGTCGCAGATAAGAAATCGTGACTCCGAAGCGAGCACTGGCAACCTGTTTAATTGCACTTTGCCGCGAATCACCGTTGCGATTTTCGACGTAGCGCAGCGGATCTTCTCCGCCCTCGCCTGAGTTACTGCGCGCACCGATTCGATTCATCGCAATGGCAATGGTTTCGTGAGCCTCTTTGCTGATGGATCCAAAACTCATGGCACCCGTGCTAAAGCGCCGTACAATCGATTCCGCAGGTTCAACCTCATCTAAAGGAATGGCTTGCTGGGTTGAGCGAAAGCTGAGAAGGCTCCTAAGATTGAGAAATTTTTCCGACCGTGCGTCCAAGGTCGCGCAGAACTTTTTGAACTCCTCGCGGCTGTTCAAGCGCGTTGAATTTTGAAGACCAATAATCATCTCTGGAGAGTGTAAATGCTCTTCTCCACTCGAGTGCCACTGATATTCACCCCTGTGCTCGAGCTCAATAGACGAATGATCCGAGTTTGCTCCAAAAGCATTCTTGTGGCGAAAGCGGATGTCTTCATCAATGTCTTCGAGTTCAAGTCCACCAATTCGGCTAGGAGTCCATGTAAAGTGTTCATTGATGAGTGTGTGTGAAAGTCCAAGCGCCTCAAAAATCTGACTTCCGCGATAAGAATGCAAAGTTGAAATGCCCATTTTGGACATAATCTTTAGCAATCCATCGCAAACGGATTTGATGTAGTTGCCTTTGAGCTCGCTGAAAGTCAGGTCAGGCTTAAGCCCATACTCCTGTCGCCCAGAAGCCAACAGGTCAAAAACAAAATAGGGGTTGATGGCCGCAGCTCCATAGCCCAAGAGGAGCGCGAAGTGATGCACCTCACGCGGCTCGCCGCTTTCTACAACCAAGCTGCAACGTGCACGGTCTCCCGTGCGGATCAGAGCATGGTGAACACTCGAGGTCGCCAGCAGAGCCGGAATAGCAGCGCGCGTTTTTGATAGGTTTTTGTCGCTGAGAATGAGGATACTCGCACCTGTTTGTATGGCAGTCGTGGTCTCGCGAGCAATCCGCAAGAGCGCGTTCTGCAGGCTCTCCTGTGCGTATTCAAAAGTGATATCGATGCGCAGAGTGCGTAAACGCTCTGTCTGTAAATTTTCTATTGCGGACACATCTTCATTTGAAAGAATCGGATGCTTTAATTGAACAACCGAGCAATGTTCAGGCTCTTCGGTCAGTACATTGCATCCTGCGCTCAAATAGCTCGTGAGAGAGGTGACCATCTCTTCGCGAATGGCGTCGATGGGTGGATTGGTCACCTGAGCAAAAAGCTGCTTGAAATAGTTGTAGAGCAAAGGGCGCTTCTTCGAGAGTACTGCAAGTGGCGTATCTGTGCCCATGGAGCTATCGGGCTCTTTGCCGTCGTTGGCCATCGGTGCAACAACGATTTTGAGTTCGTCTTTCGTGTATCCAAAAGCCTTCAACCATTGCGTGCTGACAGAGCCAGTCTGCTTCTCGGCACTTGTAGGCGCTGCACTTGAGGATGTATTTCGGACGAGCTCATCAAGGTGCACTCGGTGTTTCTTCAGCCATTCACCATACGGCCGACGCGAGGCCATCTCTGCTTTAATTTGGTGGTCTGAAAGAACGGCGCCTTTTTTCGTGTCGACAAGAAAAATACGTCCCGGAGAGAGGCGACCTTTTTCTATGATGTTGTCGCTCCGGCGAGGAAGAACTCCTGCCTCCGAGGCCAGATAAACGTGTCCCGTGTTCGTCAGGCAGTAGCGTGCTGGTCGAAGGCCGTTGCGATCGAGAATCGCGCCAATCTGGTGCCCTGCACAGAATCCAATAAGCGCAGGGCCGTCCCAGGGCTCCATGAGATATGAATGATATGCGTAAAAGTCTTTGAGCTCCTGACTCATGTCGTCATTTTTTTCCCAAGGCTCGGGAATGAGCATCGACATGACCTGAGGCAGACTGCGTTGAGTGTGAAGTAGGAATTCGACTGCATTGTCGAGCATCGCAGAGTCGCTCATACCGGCAGTACAAACCGGACCCATGGAGTCAATTTCAGATTGGGGGTCTTCGTTTTTGAAGAGGAAGCTGCGCGCATGCATGGCATTAATATTGCCGCGCAGCGTATTGATTTCGCCATTGTGACAAATCGTTCGAAACGGTTGAGCCAAAGGCCATGAAGGCAGTGTATTTGTGCTGAATCTGAGATGAGTGAGCGCAAAAGACGATTGAAAGAGCGGGCTCTGGAGGTCCGAATAAAACAGTCCCAAGTTCTCGGACGTGACGAGCGCCTTGTAGCACACATTGTCACTCGAGAGGCTCGCAACATAGAAATCGCGTTGTTGGTGGCCATACCTATCGCGCGCGAGCTCTTCGAGCCGTTTTCGGAAAAAGAAAAGTGCTCGAGCAAATTTTTGTGCGTCGAATATTTTCGCTGTGCAAGTAAAAATAGCCTGCTGGAAATGTGGAAGTGTGCTGCGTGCAATTGGCCCAAGCACACTGAGGTCAATCGGGACGTCCCGCAGAAAGAGCAGTTTAAGACTGTATTTTTCGCACTCGGTTTGCAGTGCTGTCAGCCAAAAGTCGAGTTCAATTCTTTGTTGTGGCAGAAAGCACATGGCGAGAGCATATTGGCCTTCTTTGGGAAGAGTCTTTCCCTGCCGCACAGCACTTCGCTCAATCAGCGCGTGGGGAATCTGCAACAAGATTCCAGCACCGTCGCTCGAAAGCTCATCTGCCGCACGACCTCCGCGGTGATCCATGTTGCGCAACATTTCTAATGCGTCGCAGACAACCGTATGACTTTTTTCACCCTTGATGTGCGCAATCAGTCCTACGCCACATGCATCGTGTTGCTCGTCGCGCGGGTCAGCCAACAACGATGTTTCGAATCGCCACTGTTTCACTGATGCAGATCTCCGTATCGATAACAAACAGAGGGTTTGCAATCGCTGAGTGCGTTTATGGCTGCGTTTGAATTTCGAAATGACACATAGAATCATCTTTCAACACTTGTACAGTTCGACGCGTTCAAGACGCGTTTCGAATTCAGGGTTGGAATTTAAGTTTGCTTTTAAAATTGGGATGAATTCAGATTTTCAAAAGTGCAGAAAATTTTCTATTCGCACGTATGAAAAGGTCGGTATTTAATGTGTCGAGACAACTAAAGACTTAAGGGTTTTGAATACAAAAAAACCTCGGTTAGTTCCCGAGGCATTGAGTTCTGTTTGCAAAGACCGGGCTACCGGAGTCGCGCCAAAGGTAACGCGCGTTTGAATAGCCACCAAGGAAAACGGGATCCGAAAACAGATAGCGCGACGTCGAAATCGACTCGGCATCCAGATTGCGGCCGTTGTCTTTGAACCAGTAGCGGACATCGGTGTCGGCTTGGCGCACAGTTACATAGAATGTGAAATCCTTAATTCTGCGCTCGCCAATTTCGTTGCCGTAGGTGTTCCAGTTCTGTGCAAAGTTAATTTTAAGACGTTGGCCATCGATCGTCCGTTGAGCGGGAACGAAGAGACTTTCGTCTTCATCTCGCCATTCCTCAGTTGATTGCGAACCGTCGGCCTGTTTTATGATTTTTTTGTAGTTGCCGGCGAAGTGAAAGAACGCTCCAGCTTCAACGACATTTTGATTCAGGTCGGAGCGGACGAGAAGTTGCGTGACAATTTCCGACGATGTCGCTCCATAAGCAGCTGTCGTCACGATTGCTAAATCATCCACAATAAATTCACAGTCGGAAACATCGCGCTCCGTTGCTGCGAACGCCTGTTGACTGCAAACCGTTAAAAGAGACAGCAAAGCAAAATTTCGCATATGTGTTCTCCGCTTCAAGGCATGAGGCCTTTTGGGGCCGTCGATTAAAACCGACCCGTTTGGCGGTGACAGAGAATCCAAACACCTACAAGAGGGCCAGATCAGACGCTGACCAAACAGCTCCGCCTCCGCGGCCCGCAGTGTATGCCATTCCATTTAAGATGCCGATATTTAATGGGCGTGACGCGCTGTCTGCACGGATTGATGGCTTTTTGGGGATTAAAATTCTCGAGTTTTGAGGTTTTTCGCAGGCATTTTTATGTTGTCGCGACTATTAGAGGACTGAGGTGAATTCAGAGTGTCTGGAGATTGGGTCTGTTTGACGAAGGGTTTGCCCAAAAAAAGGCAGGACACGGTGACGATGAGGCTCAAAGTGAGATTCTCAGAACTCTTCTTCAAGCGCATACGTGACCGGCTTGCTGGGACCTGAGGGTCGGCCTTGATTTCCAAAAAGTTCACGCTCAACTCCAACTCGTTTTCGTCTATAACCAATGTCGGCATTTCGAGCGCGAAAAATTAATTTTTTTCAATCTAAGTGTAATAAACTGAAAATATTGAATTAATAATGCAGAAAGCGGTTCCTGAGAAATTCAATTCATGCGCAACTTTGAAATCTCGGTCATTCTGATAACCTCCTTCAAGACAAAATAATTTTTACACATTTCGGCTGTGTGGTGAGTCATGACCTGTAGGTTCGTGTTCCCTGTTGTTTTTGCGGTTTCTGCACTTTCGTTTGGCGCGACTCAAGCCTCACCCCGAGGACATGTGGTTGAGTGTTTCCCGCCCAACAAGCTTCACCTGAACCCCTCGCCGCTCGAACGTTCCAATGTGTCCAAACAGAAATTCAACGAGATTATCGATAAAGCTGAAGCGCTCTATGCGCCTATAATTGCCTCTCACAAGGGTGTGCTGAAGATAAACCGTTTGTGGAAAGACAACACAGTCAATGCCAGCGCCCGTCAGGATGGTCAGACGTGGGAAGTGAATATGTACGGTGGTCTGGCGCGCAGGCCTGAAATCACCCCCGATGGTTTTGCCATGGTGGTGTGTCATGAGCTTGGGCATCATCTGGGTGGGTATTCATTCTATAATGATTCGGAAATGGTTTGGGCAGCCAACGAAGGTCAGTCTGACTATTTCGCGTCGCACTCGTGCGCGCGTGAGATGTGGAAGTCTGAACCCGAGATGAATGCAAAGTTTAGAACGAAGGTGTTGCCCTTTGCTCAAAAGGTTTGCGACACCAATTTTGTCAACCAAAGCGAGCGCGACATTTGTTATCGCAGTTCTGTTGCTGGCATGTCTTTGGCAACCTTGTTGGCTAAACTCCGACAAAGCCCTGCGCCCAAGTTTGAAACTCCCGATCAAACTGTTGTGGATGTAACCTACGACGAACACCCCGAAGCTCAATGCCGATTGGATACTTATCTGGCGGGTGCTGCATGCGATGTTCCATTCAACAAAAGCATTATCCCTGCGAAGAAACTTGCAGATAAATTTGGTCCTGAAGCTGAGCGCGATGCGGGTCGAAACTCCTGCCTTGCGCGCGATGGCTGGCTCACAGCGCAGCGTCCGCTCTGTTGGTTCAAACCCCATTTTCAATTTGAAGGACTTGTTGCCGGACAACCCCAGTGGACTGATGATTCGGGCAACAGGCGCGCTGAACCGGGCGAAAGGTTGTCGTTGCAGCTTCCTCTTTCAAACAAACTCTCTCGGGCATCGGAGTCGGTTTCTGGTGAGCTTTATAGTCGAACAAAAGGCGTGACAGTTGAAAATCAGAAGATCAGCTATTCCGACATTTCTGGCGGTTCAACAGCCCGTCCGAGCGAACCTTTTATCGTCAGAATTGCCGAAGATTTCCCCTGTGGACAGCCATTTGAATTGACCTTTCGTGCGTCTGCAAAAACAGGAGCCCGCGAGTTCCCAATCAAATGGTTTTCGGGAGCCAAGATTTCGGCTGATGCGGTTCTGGGCAAATCAGGTAAGGACGTTTTGATTCCCGACGCACCGTCTGAGGGGTTATCGATTCCCATTAAAACCTCACAGACTGTTTCAACAGACGTGTTGATGCTCGATTTGGAGATCGACGGCTATTATCCCGAAGAGGTCGAGTTCAGACTGCGTTTGCCCTCGGGAGAAGAGCTGAAGCTCGAAACCGGAGGACTCTTCGAACGAGGATCCAAGGCATCAGTGCGCATTCAATTGCCTCAGCGCATGTCGGTGGGCGGAGAGTGGACCCTCCTGATGCGTGACATGCAGGAAAACGACACATTAACTCTCAAAAGTTTCGTCTTGCGTGCCCCTTTTGCTGAACGGGTGAGCTGTTCGCCCTGACCGATGTTCGCTAAGGTTTCCGCCGGCTTGTCTGACCGTCCATAAATTTTGGGGATTTTTCCTGATTTCTTAGAATGTTCTTGACCCGCATTGGAGTCTGTGGAACGTCTGGGCCAGTTGGTGTGGCAAAAAGTGCTGCAGAACTGCCCCTTTAATTCCCTTCCGACGGCAAAGTGAACAGCATGGAAACAAATTTCGAA
>CAYWSV010000031.1:7732-23515 GCA_964460155.1 uncultured Oligoflexia bacterium
TCGTCAGGACGCTCCCAAGGCCCCCGCTCATGAAGAGGAGTCTTCAACGTCTTGGCAGGACTTCAGCCGTTTGCCGGCGGTCTTGCGTGAAGTTCTTGCGGCGCAAGGAATCACACAACCCACAGTCATTCAGGCGCAAGCCATTCCTGCGGCACTTGGTGGTCGCGATGTTTTGGCTCAATCGAGCACAGGCTCGGGCAAAACTCTCGCGTTCTCTTTGCCTCTGGCTCTCAAGCTCAAGAAACATGGACAATTGCGCGCTTTGATTCTGACACCCACGCGCGAGCTGGCCACACAAGTTGCCGGCGTTCTTGATTCCACATTGTCCTCTATGAAATTGCGCACTCTCGCCATCACCGGTGGTTCAAGCTACTCGCGTCAAAAGCGAGCTCTCCAAGATGGTGTCGACATTGTTGTTGGAACGCCCGGGCGTATCAACGACCTTCTGACTCAGGGTTCTCTGCAGCTCAACAACATCGAGAGTTTCGTTCTTGATGAAGTCGACCAGATGCTCGATTTCGGATTCAAAGAAGAACTTGAAAGCATTCGCGCACATCTTCCTACGGCGGCGCAGACGCTGTTCTTCTCAGCGACGCTAAGTTCTGAAATTCGTGCAGTTGCGCGCAAGCTTCTGAAAAACCCACTTGAGGTCAATATTGTGCGCTCGGCTGCACAATCACCCTCAACAATTCGTCATGGCTATTTGGAAGTGCGCGGACACAGTGAGCAAAAGGCGCTCATCAATGCGCTTCTCTACCACAACCCAACGCAAGCAATTATTTTCTGTAAAACACGTCAGGAATGCGCAGACCTCTGTGATGCGCTTGTTCAGCGTGGATTCGATGCAGCTGCTTTGCATGGTGACCTCACTCAGGTCGAGCGCAACCAGACGATGGATAAATTCCGCGACAAGAAACTCAAATTCCTTGTTGCGACCAACGTTGCAGCGCGCGGAATCGACGTTCAGGAACTGCCGCTTGTTGTAAACTTTAATGTGCCCTTTGATGTTGAGAGCTATACCCACCGTGTTGGCCGCACAGGCCGCAACGGCGCCGAAGGTCAAGCTTGGACCATTGTTACACCGACATCGTGTCGCGCTTATGAATCCATGATGCGCCAAATGAAGCTGCGTCCTGAACTCATCGCTGTGCCGAGCTGTTCGGAAGTGATCCACAGGTCTGCCGACGGTTTGATGAAAGAACTCAAAGAGCCGCGCGCGACAAACGTGAGCAAGACGATTGAAAAAGCAGTCGAGCGTCAGTTTGCCAGCATGAGCGCCGAGGATAAAGATCTTATTCTCAAAGAGATGTTCAATCGCTATCTAGAAAAGTTAAACGTTTATTATCACGACGACATGATCTGTCATAAGCCACTTGTGCGTTTGAATGGTCGTGAAGACGAAAAACCATCGTTCCGCGATAGAGATCGCGATAGAGATCGCGACAGAAGAGGAGCGGGGAGCTTCGGGGGCGGACCCCGTTCGCGCTCAAACCGCCCATCACAAGGTGGTTTTAAAGGGAAGCCGAAGCCAAAGTCTCAGTCGGATTGGAAACCGGCGGGGAAACCTGGTCATTTTGCGAAGCCGGTTGCGAAGTCGGCGTCGAAGTCGAGTCCGAAGCATCCGCACTAGGTTTAGTTTCGGGTGTCTTGTTTGCGGTTGAAACAGGTGGAGCCTTACAGGGGACACCCTCAATGCGCACACGTCCAACACCCGAAGACACGAGACCAATGACCTTGGCAGCGCCGTAACTCAAATCAAGAATACGATCTCCTGCGTAGGGTCCGCGGTCATTGACGCGGACCTTCACAGTTTTATTGTTGCGCAGGTTTGTGACCAGCAGACATGTTCCAAAGCGCAAAGTTTTATGAGCTGCTGTCAGTCCATAGGCGTTGAACGTTTCTCCGTTTGCCGTTCTGTTTCCGTGAGTCCCGTCACCCACACCATAGTAAGATGCATTCCCAGTCACTACGTAGCCACCGCTGCTCTGAATCTGAGCTTCATCGGCTCCCGACGCATCGGATGTACGGCCGCAGGAAGTCAGAACAGTTGCAGAGATGAAAGCCGAGACAACGAAAAATAAAGATCTGGTTTTCATTTTTTTTTCCTCATGGCGTTGTGGTTTGTTTTCCATGAAGCAAATGGCATGCCGACCGCAGGAGGGGATCGCCGCACCGGTGGGGGAAAAATTTCTGCCCTAATTTCTTAATTTTCGGGAAAAAATAGAAGTTTAAGCGGAAAAACAGTCAGTGTTTAAGGGTTAAACACTGACTGTTTTTTGTTGGACGCAATTGCTTTTACGAATTCATTCGCGCCAAAGAATCACTCAAGGATCTCGGCTTTGCTCGGGTTCAGGCGCTTGCCTTTTTTCGTATAGGTGACGCGGACTTTTTGTCCTTCTTTCAGACCATCAAAGCCAACCTCTTGACCGTTTTTCATGTATTTCGCATCGGCTGGAAAATAAAACTCAAGCTTTTTTCCACCTGCGCTTGGAATTACGTAGATTTCTTTTTTCTTAGTGACGACTTTTTTGATTGTGCCTTCAACCGTCATTTCGTCTGTGGCCGTAGCTTTTGTGGGCTCAGCAGTTTTAGCTGCAGGAGTAGCAGCTGCCGCCGGTGTTGCCGATTCTGCTGCAGGTGAAGGAGCAGCGCCAGCAGAGGGGTTTGCCAAAGCATGGGATGCGTTGTGGGCAGAAACAAACACGAGGGCTGCAGCAAAAAGATTGAATTTCATGTTTTCCCCGAATTGAAAAAGTGGACAAAAGTGAGTGAAGGGCACGCCAACCGCGCCCAAGACCCCAAGAGCGCTACATTTTCAAACTCAGAGTTAAAATGCAAACACACCTCCCACAGTGTTGAGCATTTAGACAGTTATTCGAGTCCTCAAAAACGAAATCACTTGGTTTTTTAAGGCATACCTTTTGCTCGAGCAGGGCCAGACGAGCGTGGGGGAGATTATGAACTCGCTGAACACACTTCTTTCTTTTGCACTTCTGTCTGCGCTTGCTTGTCAGCCACTCACGAAGAGCGTTGAGTCGGATGTGGCGTCTGCCGGTGGCGGGGCAAAACCATTGCCCATTGAGGGGACATTTAAAGCCACTGAAGTCTGGGCCTCGACAGAAGAGAGCCCCGGAGTGCGAAAAGCCGTTCATGCCGCATCAGATGAGCTCGAAAATGGCCTCTGGCGTGTGAAGCTGAGCATCAATCCCGAAGGAACAGGTCTCATTCAAGGCCTCGTCAAATGTCAGGTGCCGGGTCCAGCGACACGCACTCCTCCAAGGCTACATTCCTTTCAAGTCATGAATGCTCTGTTCGGACTGCTTTCTCTACCCAACCTCATCCGCCAGACAAGCGATGATGTGAAGTGCGCAACATCAGCCGACGGTGCGATTCAGAGCCTTTTGGTCGTGAGTCCTTCGCGCAACTTTTTGGGTCAAGATCAGACCTCTATGCCAAAGAATCTTGGTTTGGTGGGTGAGAACAAAAGCCTTTATGCTGTGGATAATGAATGTAAGAAATTGCGAGGCGTCAGGTTTGTGAATATTCGCGATTCATCGGCCTGTGTTGGATTTACCGATTCGACGGCAAATAAAATTCGCTTCCTAATTCTGCCTCCCGGAGAAATTTACGCGATTCGAGTGAATATGGTGCGCGATTGAAAAGCGAATTTTAAGGCACGACAACGTATTTAACTGAAAATTCGACCTGTGCGTTGTTCACTTGGTTTCTCTTCGAGCCGACACCATTTCCTCCGGCCAAAGCCATGTCCGCGGCTGCCTCCGAGGGGCCATTTGCATCTGGTGCTATTTCAGTGTTGGATGTTTCTGTTATTGAATTCCCGCTGACTTCATAAGAACTAATCACGAGTTCACTGCCTTCTTTTCCGGAAAGAACATTTTTTGCTGCCAACAGTAAAACCTCACCCGAGAGTCCCTTCAAATCAAACGTCTGATTTGAATCCGAGTTGTTCTCGGAGAAACACGAGGTCAGACCGTAGATACACCATTTGTTGTTATCGAAGCTCGAAATAGTCTCAATTCGATTCTCAATACCCGCGACGTCACCAATCCAGCCAACGCGTGCATTTGTATGTGTGTATGTTGCTCTCGTAATTTGTGACGAAGAAGAGAAGAGAAGAATGTTCTCGAGTCTGGCAAATTGCTTCAGTTCCGAGATGCTAGTGTTCTCCTTTTTCCAAGAAATTGTGATTTTGTCGTTAAAGCGCGCCGAACATATTTTAATTTTTTCTGGCGAAACAGAGGGTGCAAAATCGCTCCACGTTTTGTCAGGCTTTAATGCAATTTTAGTATGAAAATAATGCGTACCTTTAACGGTTTTCTTCGAGCTTGGGTTAATAATTCCTTGGTTTGATGAATCTCTTCCTCCATCAAATTTCAACTTCGTTTTGGCTGACCTAACATCCGGACCCTGACACGCAGGATGTGTTTCGAATGTGCGCATGGGAAGTTTGATTTCCAGCGGAGACTCAACGGCGTTGTCGGCTTTCGCAAAGGACCCAAAGTTAAGTTTGCTCCATGCGAGGCCCAGACCTGTAACTAGACGCTTAGGTACGTCGAAGTGAAAAGACATGGGAGCATCTTTGGTCATGATGAAATTCGATGATTTCAAATTTCCCGCGGGCGCAGAGATACCATTCGCCGTCAACGGAGTTGTCTCTCCGGGCAGCAAAAGCGATGGATTCTGAAAACTCACTTCGACGTTTTTGTCTCTGCTTTGGAGTGAACAAGAGATGCTCTGGGTGTCAGGAAGCACTCCGGGAGCCGAGAGTAGGTCACATTGTCCAAGGAGATTCACTCCTGCAACGTCGATGGTTGGGCGTTCCCAGTCATCATCGCCACTTGTCGATGTGTTCGGTGGTTTTGGAGTGGACGTCGTTTTCACTCCGCTTTTTCCACCGACGAGCGCTGAAGGAGCCGAACAGGCGGCGATCAACGCGCAAGTTGCTGGAATTCCGAGTATCCACGATGTTTTAAAATATAGGTGCTTCACAAAGGCGATATCGGTTTTTCGTTCACAAAGTTGAGAGTTCTTGTTCCGAATCGCCAATTACTCGATAATTTCGTTGCCTTAAATCTGCGGGAGTTGGGCCTATTTTCCTGTCTCTATCCTATTGTAGAGGTCGCCCGCAATAATCAGCATGTCACCTTGCCTCGGCATAGATGTGGGCGAAAGGCCTTGCATTCTTGCGTAAAAGCGAAGCTCTTGGGCACCAAAATTATGAAGCTGAACGCCGGTGATGTGTTTGAAGTATTCGGTTTTGGTGATTTGCAGGAAGTTTTCCAAATCGCGATTGGTCATTCCTTTTGGTGGCAATGCCGAAATGGTTGGTCTCTTCGGAATACCATGCAAAACAATTGCGTAATTTCCACTTTCCATAAAGTCGAACATGTTCTTGGCAAGATTATAGATTTTCGTGTTGTCGCTCAGTGGAACTCCAAACTTTTTGTAGAACTCAGCTTCAAATCGGCCGTCGTCCGAGAAATCATAGACTTTCGCGCGTTCGAGATAATGATTTTTCACAATCTCGTAGAATTCTTGAACGTCGGCCTGCGTCATCTTGGTCACTTGGTCGCCTGCACTCGAAGTGGCGTTGCGCTCATTTTCCGTTTGCGCTGTTGAGGTCGACGATGATGGACTATTTTTACAGGACACAGAAACGATGGATACAAGAAGACCCAAAGTTGTAAGAAGTTTTCTTTGCATCGCTATAACTCCTGCCTTCAACGACAAACCAAATCCTGTTTCTCATCGGATTCGTCTTTGAATTTTGCGGTCAGCATGCTCAGCCAACCACCAAAAAACAAAGTGAACTCGGCCCCGCTGCTGTCCATGCAAAAGGCCACTGGAAAGAGGGTCGATGGCTCGTCAGGGTCAAGTTCCTTCGCTCGACACAGCCCATCGCTCACCTTGAAGAAACCGTCCTCTGCGGTCGGAGGTTCAAGGATCTCGAACTTCACCGGAGAGTTTTCCGACGAACACAGCACGCCCGCCTGTAAACTCTCGTGAAAATCGGCAGCCCTTGTTGGGGCTGAGCCCATTCCAAGAGTGAGGATCAAAACCGACCCAACGCGCACATCCATGTGCACCTCCCTCGTTGCCTGCGTTTCGGAAAGTTTCGAAAATTGCATGAGAGCTCAGCGTTCGTAAATTGACGAGCCTCAATCAAAAACTGTGTTCTTGATTGTCGTAGACTTTTCGTGTCATCAGGTGTGACGTTCGCGCTGAACGAACTCAGCTTATAAATATGAGGTAATGTCGCTATGTTGCAGGAACAACCCGAAA
Organism: uncultured Oligoflexia bacterium; assembly: GCA_964460155.1. GTDB lineage: Bacteria > Bdellovibrionota_B > Oligoflexia > Silvanigrellales > Silvanigrellaceae > RFOM01. The sequence goes on from CAYWSV010000031.1 coordinate 14,036, forward strand.
TGAAGAAATTCAGGATTCTTCTGCTCATTGCCAATGTGGCGATTCTCGCTGTCGTTGCGCTGGGCTACCTTTACTTTCAAGCACGAAAAGACTCGAAGCCCAGCGAAGTTGCGCAAAAAAAGCTGGTCTTTACGCTGAATTGGTATGCGCAGGCTGAACTGGGTGGGTTCATTCAGGCCGTAGAAGAGGGTTTTTTCAGAGAGGTCGGGCTCGACGTAGAAATCCGTCAGGGCAATGCCCAGTTGAATGGCCCAACGCTTTTGGTCAGTGGAGGCACCGATTTCTTCGTGGGCAGCGGTTTTGAGGCCGTGAAATCGCTCGAGCAGGATATTCCGATTGTCGCTGTAGCAGCTCTCTTCCAAAAAGACCCACAGGTTCTCATTTCGCATCCGGGTGTGGGTCACGACAAACTCGAGGACCTCAAGGGCAAGCCCATTATGGTTTCGGCGAGCGCGAACACATCTTACTGGCCGTTCTTGGCTGCAAAGTTTGGTTTTACTGACGACCAAAAACGCCCTTACGCGTTTAACATTGCTCCCTTTCTTTCCAATCCACAGGCCATTCAACAGGGCTACGGAACTTCAGAGCCATTTACGATTGAAAAAACACTTGGAAAGAAGCCGAATGTTTTCTATCTCGCCGACCATGGCTATTTGCCATACGCAAACACAATCGAAACGACGCGTGAAAACGTCGAAAAGAATCCCGAAATGGTCCGCAAGGTTGTTTCTGCTGTCATCAAAGGTTGGGAAAGCTACTTAAAAAATCCTCAGCCTGCGTTTGCGGCAATTAAGAAAATGAATCCTGAAATGAATGATGATCTAATGAATTATGGCTACGAGCAAATCAAACTCATGGGTCTTGTTGATTCTGGCGATGCCAAGACGTATGGCATTGGCGCGATGACTCACGAGCGCTGGAAGGCGTTTCATAAGTCTCTGGTCGAAGGGAAGCTCTTTTCTGAAAAACTCCCCATCGAAAAAGCTTATACGTTGGATTTCCTGCCCGTAAAATAAACGTGAAAAAGATAATGAAGAACTATTGTGCTGTGAGTTTTATTTTGCGTTCCATGAAAAGATTTTTGATTTCCCGCGCCGTTGTTGGTTGTGTGTTGGCTCTTGGGCTGTGCGAGCCTCTCTTTGCGCAAGCCTCAGAGAGTCAACGCGATGTTCAAAAATTCACCTTGATTGTGGGCAGCAAGACCGTTCGCACGTCCAAGGTTTTTGATTCACTTCCCGAGCTTCTTAAAAATTCAACCTTCAAAATAAAACACCCACACAAAATTGTTGATCCTAAATCTCAAGAGCTTGAGTACTCGGGAATCGAGCTCAGAAAACTCCTCGAAATGGCCGGAGTCAGCAAATCGCAAGTGGGCAAGCTCTCCGACCTGTTTATTTCGTTTGTTGGACGCGATGGATACACTGTGACTCTTCCATTCGCCGATGCTCTGGCAGCCAGATCGTTCGTCACCGGATATCAAACAGGTAATCCCCTCAATTGGCGCAGCGGGGCTCCGTTCTTGGCGTTTGCTGATACGAGCAAGCATGACTATCTCGCCGAGCAATCCTGGTGGGCATGGTGGGTGTCAGTCATTATTATTGGCGAGCCCAAAATCTCGTTAAAGGTCGAGGATTCTGTGTGGGACGAAAAGAAACTCGCCACTGTCTGCAACGACAAACTAACAGCAACAATGAGTCAGCCTCGTGGGCGCAGAAAAAAAGACATCCTCAAAGGATTCGTGGGTGAAGTCACTCAATGTAAACTCGATAAACTCGTCTCGTCGTTGAAAACACCCAGCTCCAAAACGACGGTCTTCAAAGCTGATTTCTATACTGGCCAGACACTGCGCATCAGCGAACCCTCAAAATATAGGGTCGTGTATAAGTTCAATCAAAATCCTATTCCTTCCTCCTATGGTGGAACCATTCAGCTTTGCGAAATCGACGGAAAGCAGGAATGCCGATACTTCCTCGAAAAGATCAGTAAGGTCGACTAAATGCTTGGAAAATCACTGCCTGTGCGTATTTCCGTTTGGTCGTCGTTATTTGGCGGACTGAGTGTTTTGGTGTGCGCTTTTGTTTTTGGATGGTCGCAGAAGATCCAAATCGAGCGTCAGGTGATTTCCGAGGCCCGACAATACGCTGAGCGTTTCACGACATGGACGCTTGGATATTTCTATCAGCAAGACAACCTGCTTCATCTGCAGACGCAGCAGAAGTTTCTCGCCGATAGCCCGAATATTATATACAGCTACATCGTCAACAACGCGGGCGTCATTGATGTTGGAATCGATGGTGTGTCTTCAGCCGAAGTCGGCATGCGCAGCCAAACATGGGAAAGCGATCTTCCGCTTTTGTTTGATCAACAGGTCTCGACAACATTCAAAGCCAACAAGGACCTCCACGATCGGTTCAAAGGAAAAGTAGCCCGCGGCGACGAGGTCACTCTTGTGGGCTTGCCCGTGTCGTGTCCCGACAGGCAGGTGCCGTGTGCTCAGCTCAGGGTGGCGTTGATTCCAAAAACGGCCGAGTTGGTTGCAGGTCGACTCACGTTGATGATGATGCTCTTTGGATTCTTGTCTGCAATTCTCACAGGCATCTCTGTGTTCTTCTCTGCCCGTAAGCAAGTTGAGCCTTTGGTGAGCATCGCGGGGCTCATGAAACTCACGCAGGTGAACGATTCCACGTCTATGGAAAGCGTGCGTTCGTCGCTTGATGGTGCTGTGTCAGAAGAAACCGAAGAGATCACGACGCTCAAAAAGTCGCTCAAATCCTATTTAGACGTTTTGGAAAGCTCAACGGCACACGAGGCTATTGCTCGTTCGACACAGGCTTTTGCTCACGATGTGCGAAAGCCATTTTCTATGTTCAAGGCTCTCATCGAGTCGGTTGAGTCGACCTCGAATTTGAACGAGGTTCGCAGCATATTGAGAACAGGATTACCCGAGATTTCTGCAGCAATGACGTCGGTCGACGCGATGGTTGTCGACATGATGCAGATTGGTCACGAAATCGAGTTGACGACCGAGAATGTGAATCCAACGAGTCTGATTGAGGCTTCGGTGCGTGAAGTCTCATTGATGTTTTCAAAGGCCAAAATCGATTTCGAATACTCACTGCAACACCGTCATAAGGTCGAAGTCGATACGCTGCGCATCGCGCGTGTGTTCTCGAACATTCTGAGCAACGCAATTCAGGCGATGAATGAGCAAGGTCGGATTTGGTTTTCGACTCGCGAAGCAGGCGATTATATCGAGATTCTCATCGGGAATTCGGGTTCCTACATCGCGCCCGAGGCGATAGGAAGACTGTTTGATGTGTTCTACACATCCGGTAAGCGCGGCGGCACCGGGTTGGGTTTGGCGATTTCGAGAAAAATCGTCGAGAAGCATGGCGGTACGATTCATTGTCAAAGCGCCTGCAACGAATCCTTCCCCACGGGCAAGGTTGAATTCATTTTTACATTGAAAAAGGCATCCAAGGTTGATGACAACAACGCGTATAAGCTTGCGGGCACATCGTCTGATGTCATCAAGCCATTTTCGTTTTTGTCTCATGCGGAGGTGCAGACTACTGAATCCGAGGCGTCGCCTGTCTCCGACGACCGGTTCCTCAAGCGGATTCGTCACTTTCTTGCCCGCTTCTCCGAAAAGCCGACCATTCTTATTGTTGATGATGAGGCCGTCTACAGAAATAGCCTTTTGAATGTTCTCAATTCTTACAAGGAAATTTCTACGTCCTTCAACATCATGATGGCCACTACAGCTGATGAAGCGTTCAAGCTCATTGCTCAACATTCGCCTACACTCTTGATTCAAGATGTCGATTTGGGAAAAGGCAGTGTCGATGGTCTAGAAGTCGTGCGCATAGCGCGACGCAATGGATACGCCGGATACGTGTGCATTCACTCGAACCGGCTCCTTATTGAAGACAGCTTGGCTCCCCTCAGTGCGGGTGCCGATTCTGTCTTGCCTAAGCCAATGAATCGTTCGCATCTTTTACAGATGCTTGATGCCTGTCTTGAGCGCACGAAAACGGTTCAAATCTCAGCTGAGACTGTCTCAGAAGATTCGACGACATCGTCAAATTCGCCCCAAACGAATGTGCGACCCAAAGTTGCCTGTGTCGATGACTCAGAGTTCCTGCTTCTCGTTTTGAAGAAGCGATTTCAATCGCATGCCAACGTGAGTACTTTTGCGTCGACTGAGAAATTTTGGTCCGTCGCAGGACATGAGTCTATCGACAGGCAATTTGATTTGATTCTTGTCGATTACTTCCTCGCGCCTGAAGAGAATCTCACCGGTCTCGATTTTGCTGCACGTCTTCGCGCACAAGGTTATTCAGGTCCAATCGTATTGTTGTCCGATGCTCCGATGAATCCCAAAGAACTCGAAAGCGCGCAGGTTGTTGCGCACTTTTCGAAGTCGGCTGATTGGAGTCAAATCGAGGGATTTATAAAACCTCTGCGCTCTTAACAAACACAGATTAATTTCCAGACTTCAGTCGATAAACAGGCTTTGTTGAGCTCTTGGGTGTTGTCGTTGATGATTGCTCAGGAGCAGGAGTGGGCGATGGTTGAATAGCTGGGGGAGCAATGACTTTGGATGGTCTTAAGGGGTCGAAAACCGTCGTGATGGGTTGATTTGGATCTGGTTCTTTCGCCGGAGGGTGCGGTGTGGATTCACCTTCCATTGTCGATGACTCAAACAGGTCATTCTTCGTGATTGTCTTTGTGTAAGAAAAGGTTGGTTCTCGACCTTCGTTTGCTTCAATGTCATCGAGCTTGAGTATCAGCGTTTGTGAGTATTCTTCGATTTCAATTTTCTCATTGGCAACGGTAACGAAGCCCGGAGTTTTGGAATCAAATTTGAGGCTCAAGAACAGGTTGTCTTTTTTCGTGAATTCTTTTCTTGGAATCGCGAATTCGAATTTATTTTTTGACCCGGGAACGAGCGTGAGTTTCGTTGATTTTTGTCCGCTCGTGGAAGTACTCGCAAAGGTTTCCGATCCACTTTCTCGCATGCTGAGGTTGATGGAGTCGATTTTGAATTCAACCTTCTCGATTTCCTCAAGGGCTCTTGCCTCCAGAGTGACTTGCACAAGTTGAATGGGTGCAGGTTGATTGGGCTTTCTTCGGCCAGAGTCTTCGGGGTTCCCCACCTCAACGGCGCTGGGAATCGAGTCACGCAAGGCCATCGAACAGGACGACAACATCCAGCCTGCCAACAGAAGCTGAGATAGAAGTGTTATTTTCGAAGGTCGGGCGTTTTTCATATTTTCGTCCTAACTCCTGCACGATCGGTCGACTCAAGCAAAAACTTTAGGATTTAATTCAATTATTCCTCGGTTTTCTTGGGCTCTGTTTCAATGAGCGGAAACAGCTGAAAATTCACTTGAAGAAGTTTTCGAGCCTTTTGGTCGGCGTCGGCGATTTCGAAAACTTTCTTTCTGAACTCGTTCAGGGTCTGTTGAATTTTCTCGGCTCCCTCATCACTCACGGCCAGCGTGACGGAGCTGACATTTCTCTCATCCGAACTAAACTCTGGTCCCAGACACTCACGGGCGAGTTCAATCATTTTGAGGTGGAATCGCACCACTCCGTAGCCAGGAACTTTGGCGCCTGTTCGGAGGCTCTTTTGAACTTTAAAATAAAGTCCGTCTCTGTTTTCCACGAGTTTCATATGAGTCAACAACTCAAGGCTTTCGCGTGCCTCGGTTGTCGACAGTGCAACGCGAAATGATTTGGCGAGTTGCTGCGGGCTTGCACCATTGGGAAAAAGCTCGAGAGCTTCGAAGACCAGAACATGATGCCACGCGCTAAAAAAGCTGAGAGCATCTTTCGAGGCTTCTTCCTTCTGTTTGTGTCCCGCAACATTCAAGAGTGCATCATAATCGTGAAGGCGCTCTCCAATGGAATTTGAATTCTGCAGACGGACAAGAGATGCAAAGAATTTTCTTTCACCAGAGTCAAACGCCAGCGCATCTGAAACATCGTTCACATGTTTGAACATCAGTTTTCGAGTGCCTTTGATGATCGTAAAGGCGATGTTGCTGCTGCCAAGACCCAAATCCTCAGCGAATCTTAGGTAGGAGTATTTATCGAACTTCTCTTTTGCGAGCGCATAGAGGTCTTCAAGATACTCGCGGTAATCCGAGTAACTTGTTAGGTCTATGTTCCTCCTCAGTTCCTTGAGATTCCGCATGAGGGTCCTTTCAGGCCACAGCCTCGAAACATTCACTCAGTTTGAAGCACTCCGGGCTGTGAGTCGTGAACGTCTCCGCAGGGGGAATGCGTAGACGTTCACTTCAATACACGTTTCGGATGATTTCAAAAAAAGTTTATCAGTGTTGTTGTTAAATAAAAAACTATCAGCATTTCAGTAAGTTAAATTGTATTGGCTATTTCATTTTTATTGTAAAATAAATGACTTTTTTGGTCCAATTCTTCGCCCACCTTGGGGCGTTCCGCAGCTTTGGAGGCAAACCTACGTGTTCGTGCTAAGAGGAGGCAAGGTCGTTGTCTGCGGAGGTTTTAGATGTTGCGCTCTGGTGGTGTTCTTTTCATCCTTTTGTGTTGCTTCGCGTCGCAGGTCTTTACTGTTGCCGCCGCGCAAAGTGTCTCTGCGTCCGACCTTCCAGCAGGAACCCGGATCGAAAAGCTCATGGATGGTTTCGATGTTGTTTGGGGACTCGAGCCGATCACCGAAAATGAAGCGCTTGTCACTTTGAAAAGCGGCAAGATGTTTTATGTTCATTTTGCCAAGAAACAGAGAGTTCAATTGCAGGGCGTTCCCTCGGTCAGTACCGTCGGGCAAGCAGGCCTTTTAGATGTTCGGTTATCGCCGGACTACCAGAAAGATAAGTTTATTTATTTGACTTACTCCAAAAAAACTCCACAGGGCGATACAACAGCCCTTGCGCGTGCTCGGTTCGTTGTTGGCTCAACAGCGTTGACTGATGTCAGAGATCTGTTTGTTGGAAAGACCGACAACGGCAGCGCAGTGCATTTCGGATCTCGGATTGTGTTCGACCTCAAGGGTCATCTTTTCTTTGGTATTGGCGATCGTGGCGAGCGCGACAGAGCGCAGGAACTTGCGTGGCATAATGGAAAAATCATTCGACTGAAAATGGATGGAAGCGTTCCAGCAGACAACCCTTTTGTGAACGATAAAAAAGCACTGCCCGAGATTTTTTCCTATGGGCACCGCAATCCACAGGGACTGTATTATTCAGTGAAAGACGGCAAGCTTTACAACAGCGAACATGGGCCGCGTGGCGGAGATGAAATCAATGAGGTGCGCAAAGGGCTGAATTACGGCTGGCCCGTTGTGACCTATGGACGTGAATATTATGGTCCTAAAATTGGCGAAGGAACGAAAAAAGCGGGCATGGAACAACCCTTAAAGGTATATGTTCCCTCAATTGCTCCCAGTTCGCTCATCAAATACGAGAGCAAACGGATTCCGGCATTTGTTGATTCTTTTATTCTTGGAGCGCTTGTCTTGGAGCATCTGAATGTTGTTTCCGCCGATGGAAAAAAGGAAGCACGTTATTTGAAATCCATGTCCAAGCGCATTCGGCAGGTGAAGGAAAGTCCCTCTGGAAATTTGTTTTTCACAACCGATTCCGGCGAAATTTATAAGATATCTCCGGCAAAGTGAATTGACACTCGCCCGTGCACTGGCAAATCTCTAGACAGCCATATCTTAATTAAAGATCTGTAATTAAAGAGTTTTTTTTAACTCAGATTGGCCTCGTATTTGCTCTACTCAAGGGTCAGACCCCTGTGCGGAGCGCATCATGAACAAGACTCAGTCTTTCATAAATTCGAAGAATCCATCTCTGTTCGAATCGGTGAAGCAGAATTTTGGTGTTGTTCGCCTGTGGTCGACCCTTGCACTTGCATCGGTGGTTTTTGTGGCGTGTCATCCGCCCGCCAGCAGTGTGGACGCTCAGCAGCAGAGTCTCGATGACGCGCTCGAGAAAACCGCACAAATCCTTGATTCAATTAAATGCATTGTGCCGAGTCCACAAGGGTACAAACAGCTCTGGCTCGACATCAATGCAGACGACAACACCCTCGGCCGTGCTCTGATGACTCATTACATGGGATGTTCGGGCACACCTTTTCGGTTGACTGAAAAAGAGTTTCGCAAACTTCCCCTGTCGATCGTGCCTGTAGAGTTTGGCCCGATGTTTTTGCATCGTGATTTCATCGACGACGTTGTGAAGAACCGTATTGGAAAAGTCGGCGACAAAATCGTCGATGTCGATGAGACGATTCTTGCCGCAACTCATTACGGCAACACGTTGGGCAACTTCCAACTCGAACTGCGTGGCCGTCTTGTGTGGCGCCAAAACGAATTCGGAAAAATCGTTCCGCACTTTACGGGTCAGGCTCGTGCGCTCGACAGATACGATTTTAATCCGAGTGAATCGAGTCTTAAGGATTCATGGCGTGGAAACGATACTGAACTGCGTGTTCGCCTTGCGCACGTGGGATTGCCGGGTAAGGCATTCGATATTGAATCTGAATGGATGAACTTTAAGTTCGATTTTCCAAAATACGATTCCGATCTGATTCAGGAAAGCGAGAACAGCGAGAAGTCAGGCTATTCGGCCTATGGTGAGCAGGCGCAAGCCATTCTCATGACCGAACTGCGCTCCTCGCGCTGGGAGAAAGCCGGTGCGGGTGAGCGCATAAAGATTATCATCACGACCATGCGCAGGCTCTATCAGTCGGCTCGTTCACGCTCGTTCCAAGCTGACTTGGACATCGAAAAGACGAGATGATCGACATGGTGGTCGTAGAGCCATTCAGCGTTCTTGACAGTTTCGTCAAAACTGAAGCCCAGACGCTTGGGGACGGCTAGGCTCCTGTAATTCTCCGACGCGCATCTGATTTTGATGGTTTCAAGATTCAATGTGTTGAACCCATATTCCACTAATTTCTCGACCGAACGAGTCACGATTCCTTTGCCTGATGCGTCTTCCCCAATCCAATAACCAACGTTGGCAGTGGAGGTCGACCAGTCGATCTTGTGAAAAGAAACCAAGCCCACAAGCTTGTCTTGATAGCGAACCGCTGCAGTTACGGCGCCATTTGTTTGCTCAGTTTCGCTCGCGAAGTTGATGAATCCGATGGTGTCTTTTAACTCCCGAGTCTTATCGAGCCAACCCAGCCACTCACGCAGACGTGAGCGATTCGCATCTACGAGTTCAAAAAGTTCATTGGCATCTTCAAGAGTCACCGATTTGATTCTGAGCCTCGAGTCAATTTCGCAATCAAGCATGTGGAGCTCCGGTTTGTCTTGGTCACGTTGCGGTTGGGGTTCGGCCGTCTTTAAATACTAAATTTTATCCCAGTCTGTCGGCTGTTTATCCACAATTTTATCCACAATTTTATCCACAATTCCTGCCAACTGCTGTGGGTCGAATTCTCCGCTTGAGGCCAGAAGGATGCGTCCTTTGAAGCCTTGTT
>CAYWSV010000032.1:0-5084 GCA_964460155.1 uncultured Oligoflexia bacterium
TGGCGACGACCTTGATGTACCGGGCGCTGCACCCCATCGGGTTCCTAAAAGCATCGCAACGGCAGAATTCAATGAGTTCCTTGCACGACCCGTTTGGGAGCTTTCAGACGAGCTTGTCCACCGCAGCCGACCTGCCCGCATCACCGAAACAAAACCAAACGATCTCCATGTGTCCATCGAGTACACCGACGCACCCGGTGGGCAGTTTTACGGGAACCTGATTTGGATGGATACCTCTCCGACGTTAAACCTTTTGCGTCGGGGCGCGGCGTGGCCCACCCTCCCTTGAGCGCAAAACAGCCAAGACGTCTTGGGGCTTTCGCCCCACAGCCATCAACGATAGGAGCCAGTGGTAGAGAAGGTCGGCCGACTCCTCCATGAACTCATCCGCATTTCCGGTTATGGTACTATTTTTAGCCGCGAGAAGGGCTTCGGTGCATTCCTCGCCCAATTTACGTAACACGCGATCCAATCCGGCATTCAGCAACTTGAAAGTATAACTCTCGGGGTCATCGCCCCGAGCGCGCAGCTCAAGAGTCCGCTGCAGGCGAGCCAAAACAGACCAGCCAACATCGGTTTCGATGAATTCTCCCTGCGCGTGTTCGGCATCAAAACACGTCGCAGAATTACGGTGACACGCCGGCCCTTGAGGCTCAACCAACGCCAGCAATGCATCGCCATCGCAGTCGAGCAACAGACGCCGAATTTTGAGGACGTTCCCCGAGGTTTCGCCTTTGCGCCACAGGGCATTGCGGCTGCGTGACCAGAACACAGCCTCGCCCGTTCGGAGAGTTTCCTCGAGCGCAACTTCGGACACATACCCCAGCATAAGGACCTGACCCGAATCGATGTCCTGACACATCAGTGGCAAAACGCGTGGTTGGTCTGCAGCAAAAGCCACTGCCTTTGACCAATCGGGAACACTTTGAGCACCCTCAAGCTGCAATCGCATCGCTGCGGATTCAATTGGATTCTTCATGCGCCATTCTTTCCCATGACAAAAGCGGCCTCAAAACTGTGAAACCCGCACGGCATCGTGAAACAATCAGAGTGTTCAACACTCAAATTTCGACCAATCACGCACACACAATCAGAGGAGTGTTTTCCATGAATGTGTTCCGGACTGCAACAACTCAAGCCATTCGCGACATCATCGCAGATCATGGCACCGCCAATCGGTTTGGTATGAGTCTGACGGATGCCGACATCGATGCCGTGTGCGCACGCGTCGTGGACCTCTTTGAAATGACACTCAATTTGCGTGCTCAGCTGGGAACGGGTGGAATTGCGTCTCAAGCGCAGGCTACTCCAAGCGCATCTCCTGCGCTCAAAGCGAGCCGATGGGAAAATGAACCAGCTTCTGTTCCACGCACAAAAGCGGCGTCCGAGATTTACGATTTTAGCCCTCTTGAACAACGCGGTCGCGCCGATGCCCTTCCTGCAAGTGCACCGAAATCAGATGTTGCAGCGGATTTAAAACTGCCCCGCAAACGCATCAGCGTGAGCAGTGACGAAAGAGAAATTCTTTTGAGACGCGCACAGTCGCCTGCAGCCGCGGTGAGCCAAACGCCTTAAAGCTTAGTCCTTAAGCACATTACTTGAAGCGGACGCACGCACAGGCCCAACCCCGCGTCCTTTGAGAACAGCGACAAGCCTCATAAAACAAGGAAGATCGCCGCTAATTTTCACCAACCCGCCCAAATAAGCCACCTTGGCGCGCAGAGTGCCCTGCAAAAGTCTGCGGAGTGTCTGGTTGTCGGTTTGGACACACACCCTCACCTGCCCCTCAGAAATCACCTGCAATGCAGAGGCATCGAGCTGCAGTGGATCGCCCATGTCGGCAGCCAAAGTCAGCAGACCGTCCTCGGCTGTTTGTCTGGCATCCCAGCGAGCCGCAGAGACTGTTTCAGGGGTGACCACAACCAGAAAAAGCGGAGAGCCATCGATGATAAAAAGATAATCACCCCGAAAACCAGCGCGTTCGGTGTCTGGCAGGGCACGCAAATCACGAATCACCCATGCACGAAAATCATCAGCAATCTGCCAGAGCGAAGGTTTTGAACCCGCGTCGGCCTGCTCAGAAACCGAAGCGTTCACTTCGTTGAGCGATTGATATTTCGGGCTGGAATCAGTCATGAAAAGAAAAACTCCGCTCGGATGTCGCCACGAGCGGCGCTCACCCACGCTGGCAGGCATAGAGCATCACCCTTCCCATGTCCACCGATGCACTCACGAAGAGCCGAATTTACTGTTTGTTTTTGCAATCACGCAATTCGAGTTTGCGCACACGCATACGGCCTGCTTCCGAAGATGGAATGACCTCTTCAAAACTCCCTGCTCGGCAATTGGGATGTGTCACCCGAAAGCGCTGCGGTACCCCAACGGGGACAAGCCTAAAGACATACGGCGTCATGCCGGAATCCCAACCATCTGCCTGTGTAATTTGCGCCCCCGGAGGATCAGAAAATATCCTTAATTGCGCTGTTGGAACAGATTTATCTCGTTCAAAAATAACATGCTCAGAAGTTTTTAATCCGGCAGGGCCGATGTTGACCTCAAGACGCCGCGTCGTCAGACCCGGACGGCGCAATTCAATCGTGTGTTTGCCCGCGTTGAGATTCATCTGCAGTGGCATGGACAGAGGCTTGCCTTTGTTCAAAGGCTGACCATTGACTGTCGCGAGAACCCGCAAATCACCCGGACTGGACGTGATTGTGAACGTTTGCTGAGTGTCTGATGGCTTATTTCTCATGTAGAGCATGAACATAAACCAAACTAATGCAAGAATAACGATAACAACCATCGGGAGAAGATAATTCGTTGTGCTCTGCTGACGGCGCGTCGGTGGTTCGAAATAGCCAGACGGAGGCATTTCGACTTTCGATACAGTTGCTGCTGTACGACTGCGCGCCGCTGCCCCCATCGAAATCGACTGGCTGCGTGTGTGCGGCAAACTTGCCTGTTTGAGTTCAAGGGCCGACGTATTTTCATCGAGCTCAAGTTCGTTTCGACGCCCTGATTGTCCGAGTGCGAATGCCGAACCGCTGCGAATCGACCCACCTGAATTTCTCAACTGATTACGTGCATTTGTTACGTTACTTGTGAGGTCAACAACCTGAACCGAATCACCCAAATCTTTGCGCTGCCCCAGTGCTCCCTGATTTCTCAGCGCAGTATCAAAAGACCCCACCGGCAGAGCCAGAGTGGACCTCAAGCGCTCACGTGCAGCCTCGAGTTTTTCAGAGAACACATCCTGCATGAAATCGGACATTTCACCGACAAAGAAATCCGGACGGAACTTATAGAGGAAGCGGCTCAAGTCACGCACGGCTTCACGGCCGGTCTGGTAACGTTGCAAGGGATCCCGCGCAAGAAGCCTCATCACGATGGCATCCAGCTCCGGTGGCACACCGCTATTGTTCACCTGACTTGGCGGACGAATCTGGCACGCACGCACAGCTTCCAAAACGGCGAGATCTTCACCCTTAAAAAGGCGCGTCATGGTCAACATTTCAAAAAGAATAATACCAACCGCAAACAAGTCTGTTCGAGCGTCGATGTTGTAACCACTCGCCTGCTCGGGACTCATGTAGCGGAATTTTCCTTTCAGAACACCGACGCGAGTATTGGAGGCCTGATTCTCGGCCTTGGCAATTCCAAAGTCAGTGATCTTCACATCACCGTCGTAGCTGATAAGAATATTCTGGGGACTGACGTCGCGGTGAATAATCCCCATCGACTTGCCGCTCACATCGACAGCCGAATGCGCATAAGACAAACCCGAGAGCGTCTCCATGGCGATGTAGCAGGCAATCTCTATTGGAATACGCTTACGCTTTTGTTCTGCTCCAGAAAGCAAAGCACGTAGATCTTGTCCATCAACAAACTCCATGACCAGCATGTAGCTTGAGCCATCGGAGACAAAATCAAACACTTGGACGATGTTCTTGTTTTGTAGCTGCTTAGCCACTTGCGCTTCGTTACGGAACATTTCTACGAATTCGTTATCTTGAGCAAAATGCGGAAGGATGCGCTTGAATGCGCAGACGCGAGCGAAACCATCTAATCCCACGCTCTTGCCAAGGTGGATTTCTGCCATACCACCCTGAGCAATTCGCTCTGTGAGAATATATTTAGGTTGGCCTGTTGCCATGCTCACCCTTCACCTGAGTTCTGTTCCATTCGAATCTCGAACGGAACACACTTCACAACATCAGGTGTATCGGCCGGCACTCTTCAGAATTGATGCGTCAAAAAATCATGGCCAGCGTAAAGCAACGCGGGCGATGGCAGACTGGGCAACAAACTCGGCAGCGGTGAGCTGTTGCTGAGTTTGTGGATCGCGGGAAATTGAACTTTCAGGAAAATCAAAAACGAGCAAATAATCCTGAGACCATCTATGGATATGTGAAAAGAATGGCTCGAGTGTTGTTTTGTCGAACACACGCCGAACATACATTGGCGGCTGTTGGGTCGGCCCGATGCGAAGGCTCAAGGACCACAGGGTCTTATCGTCGAGATTCAAATAAGGGTTCTCGGGCGTGTAGACGCTCACAAGAACACCCAAACGCACACCCCCCGAGGAATCCGAAAGCACAGATAAACCGTCGGAGCTGCCACGCAACCGGGAAAGACGCTCGCCGACCGCGCGCCGCATTTCATCGGCCAACAAAACAGCAGAGACTTCGATCCGATTTTGGAATTGAGAAAAAACGTTTGCCTTGCGCGTCCAGCGCTCAAGGACTGGTGCATACACGGCATCCTGGGATGGTGCCGGCGGAACTGTGGCTTCATTCGACGAAACACAGCCACCCGTGATCAACGCCAGAGCCGCGGCCGCCAGCCGGACGAAAGGAGCCTGGAACGTCAATCGTTCGACACGCGAAACAGGAGCTGCTGGGTCAGCTAAAAGTGACACGGTTTCGTCCTCCCTGCTTGGATTGATAAAGCCGAGAGTCTGCGAGGCGGATAAGATCCTGCGCAGAGGCAACGGTTCCTGAACCAACTTTTTCATTGGCGTTTGCAACACCCAAACTGACCGTTACGGGAATGGAGTTTCCTTCGTAGTCGATAATGATTTGTTC
>CAYWSV010000032.1:5094-18289 GCA_964460155.1 uncultured Oligoflexia bacterium
ATGGGCGATGAGGTAATCACACAAAATTCTTCACCACCAAAGCGAGCAAAGGTATCGGCAGTTCCGACAAGCGGTTTAACTGCCGCGCACACCTCTTTCAAAACTATATCTCCGGCATCATGGCCATAGGTATCATTTACGGCTTTAAATTTATCGAGGTCGAGCATGATGAAGGAAAGTTCAACTTGACCATTCTTCGCATGACGAAACTCTTCTTCGAGTCTTTCCATCGCATATTCGCGACGAAACACATCAAGCATACGATCTTGCACAGCCATGCGGTAAATACGGTCGAAAAGAAGCTGTTCAGCGCTACCGTGTGTAAAATAACGCAGGCGCACATTGCCGACTCTGAGCATATCGCCGTGTGCGAGCTCCGCGCTCTGCATAACCCGCACATCGTTCACAAACGTGTGGTTCAAGCTACCCAAATCGGTCACAATGGCTTTGGTTCCCATAAAATCGATACGACAGTGTTCGCGTGAAACACTAGAGTCGTCGATCCAGACTTGAACTTTGTCTGCACGCCGACCAAGAACAACAACAGGTGTTTGTAAAACAAAGCGTTTGCCGGCGGCTCCGCCGTCGTACTGAAGAAGAACCGGACTCGTGGTCCTATTTTGGCCTCCGGTCAATGACTGAGTCGAAGACGCAACTACGGTTTTATCATCATTTGGTCTGTCATCAGACATTTACCCCGGCTCCAACCACGGATCTTCCCACTATGGTAACAGTATCGGAACCAATTGTGGAACGTCGGGGGATTACAGACCGCTCACCATCTTGACACCAATCACATTGGGCAATTTTCGCATACCGGAAAGAAGTTCCTGTTCGAGCGTTCCATCGATACGAATCAGTGACATCGCCATACCGCCGCGACGGTTTCGGGACAGTTCGAACTGCGCAATGTTGATTTGATTTCGAGCCAGAAATGAGCCCACATCACCAATCACACCCGGACGGTCATGATTTTGCAGAACCAACATCTCGCCTTCGGGTTCTATTTCGAACAAGAAGTCATTGATAGAGCACAAGCGCGGATGTTCATTTCCAAACAAAACCGCTCCCACCGAATTTTTCTCGTGAGCCGCGCTTCCCTCGACGCGCAATTCAATTCCATTGCGTCTCACGCTGCTGTCTGCCGAAGCAACTTCAACGAGCAGCTCGAGACCGCGTCGGTTCAGCAAACGCTCTGCATTAACGTAACTGACGTATTCATCGCTACTTGGCGAAACAAAACCCTTCACAGCTGACAAACGGAGAAGCTGCAGCTCTTCGGCCTTCAGATCAGCGTTCACCAAAAGACGCAATTGACGTGGGTTGAAGTCGCAGATTTGCGCGGCCACGCGGCCAACTTTTTCTGCCAAAACAGCAAATCGGCGCGAGGCCTCCGTTCCAAGAACAGACACATGAGGCAAGTTAACGGGCGTGTCGACAATCTCTCCGCGCAGGGCCTTGAGAGTCTGAATTGCGACCGTCTGACCAATTCGAAATTGAGCCTCATGGGTACTTGCACCAATGTGCGGAGTCACAACAACATTCTTGTGACCCACCAACTCGGGCATGGGCTTAGGTTCGTTATCGAACGTATCGAGTCCGGCACCCGAAATGTAGCCTTCGTTGAGAAGCTTCAAAAGCGCCTTCTCATTGATAATTCCACCACGAGCGGCATTGAGAACGATGGCGCCTTTTTTGAGTTTGCGAAGTTCAATTTCGCCGATCATGCCTTTTGTTTCTTTGTTGAGCGGCGTGTGTACAGTCAAGACATCGCAATCGGCCAGCAATTCTTCGAGCGTCGCACGGCGCTCGGCACCATTGCGTCGAAACACATCTTCCGAAATATACGGATCGTAAGCCAAAACACGCATGTCGAACGAACGGCAAAACTTCGCAACACGGTGCCCCACATTGCCCAAACCGATGATGCCAACAGTTTTTTCAAGGAGCTCAGTTCCCGTAAATTCGTGTCGGTTCCATCCACCAGTTGAAGTCGATGCATGAGCGCGAGGAATGTTGCGAATCACAGAAAGTAAGAGGCCCAACGTCAATTCAGCTGCAGAGTTGGTATTTTTGCCGGGGGTGTTGAGAACCAAAACGCCTGCCTCGGTTGCGGCCTCGACGTCGATGTTTCCATACCCTACAGCCGCGCGCGCAACGACACTCAATTGCTGACCAGCAAGCAGAACTTCTTTATCGACATCCGTTTCTGAACGAGAAATCAGGACGTGCGCATCGGTCACCTGCGAGAGCAACTGTTCTCGCGAACAGTCGGGGTAGTAAGCAATTTCAGTGGGCAGCGACAAAGAAAGTTCGGTGGGCGGACGAGAGAGCAGCTCGAGGGCAACATCGTGCAATTTACCGGTGATCAAAATTTTGATTTTTTGTGGCGCATGACCACCCGTTGTTTGACGCAACATTCGAGACTCCTTCTTTCAACACCTCAGACCAGCAAGGACTCAGGCTCGGATGAGGACATCCACTGTGGCAAAATTTCAGCGGGTGTTCCCTGCGCAACCAGACGACCTTGGTCCATGACTAACACTTGTTGGCAATCTTGTACTGTTTCTAGCCGATGAGCAATTATGAGGATTGTCTTACCGCGGAAGAGCTCTCGCACGGCGACCTGAATGGCAGCATCTGTTTCGAGGTCAACACTGGCTGTGGGCTCATCCATGAGAACAATTGGAGCATCCAAAAGCAACGCTCGCGCAAAGCAGATGAGCTGACGTTGTCCAACTGAAATATTCGCTCCCCGTTCCAACACGGGGCTGTCCAGCCCAGCAGGCAGCATCGTGCGAACGAATCCCGCCATTTTCACAGCTTCGAGAACCTGCCAAAGTCGCTCGTCAGAGTGAATACCCAAGCGATCAAGGTTGTGCCGCAGGGTTCCAGCGAACAGATGAGGCTCTTGCGGCACAATCGCAAACTGCCGGCGTCCCTCGGCCAGCGACATCGACTCAAGAGCTTCTCCACCAATACGAATCGCTCCTGCCTGAGTGTGAAGCATTTGATAAAGAGCCTGAAAAAGAGTCGATTTTCCTGCCCCCGTTCGACCAATAATCCCGACCCGATGACCCGCAGGAATTGTCATCGATACATCGGAAAGAACACACGGAAGGTCCGGGCGGTAGCGCGCCGAGTAGCCCGAAAACACAATCTCCGCTCCGCGCGCAGGTGGACGTGAGTGCTCGACGACTGCGGACACAGATGACACTCGCTCTGTGGGCAATTGGCGATACTCAAGGATACGCTCGAGCGAAACCATGGTGGACTCAATCATAGAAAAACTGCGGGTGAGCCATTGCATGGTGCTATCGAGACCAATCGACAGACTCATGAGGAATCCGGCAACACCAACACCCATGCGTCCATCTGCGAGTGCCCAAACCACAAAGAGTGTCACAATGAGCCCAAAAAGTTCAGACGTCATTTTGAGTCGGACATTGAGCCAGCGCGTCATTCTATTCTGGGTCAGAAAAGCAAGTGCGTAGCGCATTTGTAGTTCTTTGAGACGTGATTGAAACTCACCGACTCGCCCATAACTCCGAATCGTCTGCATGCCTGCAACGCATTCAGTAAACACGGACCAAAAAGGAGTCTCAAGAACTTTGCTCAGCCTTTGAATCTCGCGACTGGCAGGCCGAAAAAGATTTTGAATCCTGATGTAAACCAACGCGCAGGGTAAACTCGAAAAGCACGCCGCCGGAGCTTGCAGACCGACCAAAACAAAGATCCAAATAATTTCTGCAATACATCCAAAAATATCGTTCACATAGTTTGGAATTTCGACAAGCAGATTTGCATAGTCACCGCTGAAACGTCGGACAATACGGCCGGTCGGGTTTTCATCGTAAAAAGTCACCGGTACCATTGCCAGATTCGCAACGACTTTGTCATGCAGCGCACGACCACCACGGGCAAGAAAACCAGTGACCACCGTCCAGGTCAGAGCCCGATAAAAAACGGCAAAAAGAATAAAGGTCATCAAAACCGAAAGCCCGCGTTGGGGCGAAATATCTGAAAAGAACCGTCTGAGTTGAGCCTCAAGTCCGTGCGGTTGAGCACAGGTCGCACCCGCACATCCCTCAACCCAAAGAGAGACCAACCAGCGGAAGCCGTTGGCAAAGAAATTTTCGGTAATAATCAAAAACAGCAGAATAGGCGCCATTAGACCTATCCCCTGAATGGAGGATAGGTATTTCGCATAAAAACCCATTCCCAAGCCGCCCTTGCCGCGACTCTCCTGCACAATAAATCCTTGGCTCACGGCTTCGCTCATATGCTCCCCCGCGCGAGTATTTTAGATAACCGAGTACCGGCCCTGTTGAGCTCATTCCATGTTCCTTGCTCAACAATCTGTCCGGCCTCGAGAACGATGATCCATCCGGCCCGATTCAAATGGGCCAATCGGTGGGTCGACCAAATGAGTGTGGCGGGTTCTTTCCACGCGCCAGCAAGCAACTCCTCAAAAAGCTTTTCCTCGGTTTGAGTGTCGACAGCGCTCAGTGGATCATCCAACAAAATTAATTTTCGTTCCGCGAATTCTGCACGCGCAAGACTGAGTCGCTGTTTCTGACCACCCGACAGATTCACTCCGCGCTCGCCTAATTCGGTGGATAAGCCTGCGGGGAAATCTAAAACATCTGAAGCCAATTGGGCTCTTTCAAGGGCGCTGACAACACGCGCATCCGACGTCAAATCCCAATCGCCTTCCGACAAATAACGCAACGGAATGTTCTCGCGCACACTGGCCGCTGCCACAAAAGCCTCTTGTGGAACAAAAGTTTGAATGCGGCGTAAAAGCTCAAGTGACTGAGCACAATGCACAGGCCACCGAACCGTCTGCCGATGACCCTTTTTCAAAAGAACCACCGCAGAAAGCTCAACCCGACCACGTGAAGGGGTAATTTCGCCCATGAGCGTTTGGAGCAGCACCGACTTGCCCGCGCCCACTGGACCAACAATGGCTGTCAGCCGACCCGCGGGAATTGAGCATGTAATTCCTTGAAGAGCAGGAGCAGAATGCTCGGGCCACTCGACCCAAACATCGGTCAATTCAAATGAAATCTGTTCCGCGGTTTCTATCTCGTCGGGGTCAAACAAAACGTCTGAGGAAAAGGTCAAACCGCGTTGTTCAAATTGCTCGACTTGTAGCGGTTGTCGGAAAATACGTTCGAGTCGTTCGCTTCCCACACGTGCTTCTGAAAATATGCGCACAAACCAAGGCAGCGGATTGAGCTGCTGACCCAAGATCGAGGACAACCATATTGCTGCGAAAACCTGCGTTGCCGAGCGTCCCGAATGGAACCACAAAAATCCGGCAAACACCCCCAAAGCCACAAGCATCCACCACGAAGTCGACAATGCAAAGGAAGAACTGTAGTGCGCTTTGATTTTAAGGTCCTGACGAAATTCACGTCGAGCTGCATCACTGATGTCAGAAACAAACTTTTGAGACCAGCCAAAATAGCGAACCAATCGAGCCGCCTGAATCCACTCGGTGACAAGTGACAAGCGATGGTCGCTCCGCTTCATAAGCTCATGATGAAAGCGGCGACCCAGCCACGAAAAAAACAACGAAACGGGAATTTGGGCCAACAGAATAGCAAGTGCGACAAATGCAGCAGGGCCAACCATCGTCCACATAATCAGTACGATGAGCGTTGAACTCACAAACAATACAGGAAAATCGACAGCAGCATGCGCGTAAAATTCGGCAACATGACGAGCATCCGTTTGCGCGAGATTGACGATATCTCCGGTTGGAAAGCGCGCCTTGGCATCGCGCGACATATTCAGAACAAATTCATTCAACCAACGAGTCAGATAGGACTGTACGCGAAACACGACCAAGGTTTCACGCTCGATTTTCTGGGCATGCAGAGCTGCAGCAATAACGTTGAGTAGAAAAACACCAAGCGCAAGGAGAACGCTGCTCACAACCTTCTGCTGAATAGACAACGCTGTGTTCGTATCCTCAAATATTTTGAGAACGCGGATCGCCATCAGAGCTGCCGCAATCGAAAAAAGAACATCAATGATGTGAATGCTGAACATCTTCCACAAAGACACCCGTTCGGCGCGTGCCATAGTGCGCATCACTGAGGTTCGTATCTCGGGAAGAACCTCTTTCAGGCTTTGTGGATAATTATGCTGGTCTGTGAAAATGCGCTTGACCCAAACGAGCTGATCGACATCTTTAATTTCAGCAGGTCGATTCTTCAAAGTGTTCATCAGTGGATTGATGTCGGAAAAAGAAAACCTTTGCCAGAGCCCACTTAAAAGACCAAGTGAATCTGGGATATGATAGACTCTTCTTATGCTTTTTATCATTGTTAAGGATTCACAACTGAGACGGTTTCACCCTGAACATCGTAAGATCCACCCCCGTCACAAAAGGCTTTGACGACGTCTGCTCCTGACTCGCTCTCGTAAGACCAAAACACGTAAGCCTTCACTCCATTCACGTCGCCCTGACACCCTTTGACTCGTCCTTCGGTCTTGCAGGCCTGCTTGCTCGACCATGTGCCTTTCGAATTCAGACACGATCCTTCGCCCGCTTGAATCATTGTGGGAGTAAAATATTCAAAACATTGCTTCGCACCCGCATATACACAGGACGCAACAGGCACAGCTAAAGTCGTTTGCTGATTGGACGACGATGAGCACGCGCAAAAAATTGAAAACAGAAGGCAGCCCATGCCCGGCAACAGTTTATGTTTCGCGGTCATATATTGATTCCTTGTCCGGAGCACCCTTGCAGGCTCGGGAGTTTAGAACGGCTTGCTTGGCGGGTCAAAAGAGAGAAAGACTTTTATTTAACGACGAAATGTTTCATTCTGAGGATACGATCAGTTGACCTCCGTTGAACCCATGTGAGCAAGGGTGCATCCGATGGCCGTTTTGTCCCTCAGGCAACTCGCAGAAATATTATCGGCGCACATCGACCAGCGAGCTCAGGAACAGTCTCAGCCGACTGCGCGAACGTTTACTTATTGGCAGCTCCTCTGGCTCATGCATTCATGTGGTCTTGGACTCTCTGAAAAAACAACAGAACAGGCTCAGTCATTGATCCTGCGAACCGTGGCGCAAACTCAACTGGAGCACATCCAGCACGTTCTCATGCGCCTTCTGGGCTTACCCAAGTCCACTCAGCGGGGCTTAGAATTTGCTTCGCAAAGTATCATTAAAGAACTTCTCAAAATCGTGAACCCCACAAACCACCCAACTTCAGCTGAGGATGACCTCTTTCATGTGCTGCAGATTTTGGGTGGACTCACCACAGAACAGCAACCCGCTGTCCAGAAGCTCATCCATTTAGCGCAATCTCAAGTCACGCGGCCACAATTGTCCGTCGTCAGAACAACAGAGCCAGAGAACTGGATTCCTGCCGACGAGATTGACTCGTTGGTCCGCGCACATCTCGCCGAAAAATTCGCCGATCGTCTGGATGACATTCGGGTTGTGACTTTAGACCCACCCATACAAACACCCATGAGCTGGTCTTTAGAACAACCAGAAAAGCAAATGAGGCCACTTCTTTGTTTGGGCTGGCCTAAAGGGTCACAAACATCAATCACTCGTCAGGAACAACGAGCACTTCTTGCGCACGAGTTGTGTCATATCCGCCAGATTCTTCGCGACGCTCAAAAAACCTCAGAATCAAACACCCCCTCACTGACACTTTTTGAACGGGAACACGAAGCATTGCAGTGTGAATGGAGCGAATTGCAGTTCCAAATCACCAACCTCTCGGCCAAAGAGCAAGCCAGACACAACCAACGCTGGTGGGACACAAATTTTTCGAAACCCTTGTTGAGTCTAAAAAAAGACCTTCAGACCCTTGCCGCAGCAAAAATTGCAATCAAAACAAAAGAACACATGAGCCCCACGACACAACCAACACCGGTTGGTCTGAGTGCGCACGACAAGGAGCAATTGCCACAGATTCGGCTGCCCTTCGTAACGTTACTTTACGCTCTTGGCGCACAGACGATTAGAGCTGAGCATGAAAAAATAAACAAAACTGAAAATTGAGGAATCGAGAGAATTCCGGGGAGATGGTGCAGCCGCAGGGACTCGAACCCCGGACCCCTGCCGTGTGAAGGCAGTGCTCTAACCAACTGAGCTACGGCTGCGAAGAGCCTCGTCGTTTATTGTCTTCGCCCCGTTTTGTCAACTGCTCCGAGGCGTTCTCGGACTTCAGTAAACCGTCAAGTTTCTTAAAGATTTCAGGTCCTTCAAGGAGACGGTTTGCAAAAACAACGGCCGGCGTTTGCATCAGCCCAAACTGACGGGCTAACGCTTGTGCCCGACCGAGCAACTCCGCCAACCCCTCGCCCGACCGATAACACGCTCTAAAATCGCTCATCTTAATTCCAGACTGCCGCGCAAGATCGAAGACCGAAACTTCGGAAAGAAGGTCTCCCTTGGTCAGGGCAGCCATGTGGAACGCCGAAAACTCACCCGACTGCTGAGCGCATAAGGATGCGCGCGCAAGAGCCATAGAGACGTCGGGACGTGTGTAGGGGAAAGGAACATAAACAGGTCTAAGTGTTCCGCGGTGCTCTCCAACGCGTTTGGCGAAATCCACCAAAAAAGGCACACAGTTATTACATAAGTAATCGACAAAAACGATGGCATTGGGTGCCGATTTACCTTCATATGGCAAACCCTGAAGATTGACCGTCGAAAGTTCTGGCAACGGCTCAGGCCTATTGAGCATCATCGACCATTCACCCTTTTGGCGAAGGGCGTTGCTCCACTCTTCAAGCGCTTCACGACGACGAACTTCATTCAAATAGCCGACGAGCTGATTTTTAACAGGTGCGAATCCCTCACGCGGCGCAGATGGATCGCTGGCTTCATAGAGTCGGCGCGCATCTTCGGTTGTTGCAGCTTCGCGTGGCAACAGCTCGGCCTCGACTTCATCAAGATTTTTTTGTTGAGAGGCCGACTGTGCAGCAAGTTCCTTCTCGAGAATGTGCAGACGGGCGATTTTGTCGGCCTCTTTATAAAATTGAAGCTGCGCATCACGCTGAACTTGATCGCGAACAGTTGTTGCGCGCTCGAATTGAAGACGCAGTTCTTTGGATAATTTTTGTGCTGAAAGAGGTTGGCCTTTGTAGACAAAAAAAGGATCTGTTGAAGTTGGAGATGAACGAAGGTCAGCGGGAGGGAGATCTTTTTCGGCGGACCACTGGGTGAAATGAAGCGTCGTCCAGACCAACACACTTGCAGTCACTCCGCCCAAAGCACCCGATACGGCAGACTTCCGACACAACGCCATTCAAAAACGCTCCTCAGATTGTGTGATCTTGCACATCTGAGGAGCGTGCCGTTTTACAGCCAAACTGTCAAACCTGCTCCGAGTCTTGACGTTCTGGCGATGGGACTGATGGCTTCGCCCTTGGAATTTTTGCCCGAATAATTCGAAATCGTATGCGTTGCACTCAGAATCAAGCTGACCTGCGCAGATGCATAGTAACTGATTTCAAAACTTCCTCGGTATCCAGCACCGTTGAGAGCGAGTTGCTCGCCATCGATGTTCATGTTTGCTCTTGAATAAACTGCAGCTCCACCAACAATAATGTTGCTCACAGGTGTGCTCATCACCATTTTTGCATCAACACCCGTGTCGACCTGACGCAATTCATTTTGCGATTTATCAGGGTTTTGCATTTGAGTCGTCGCGAAAAATGCGCCGGTCTGAATAAACCGGAAATGCTCCATTCCGGCTGAAAGCTGCAGACCATTGCCTGTAAACTTTTGACCACCTGCAGCACCACTGACTTGAACGTCGGACTGGGCTGCGTTGAACTGCTGAGTCAAATACAGATTGTATTTATAAGGACTGCGGAAACGATTGTAGTAATCGTGTGTCAGCTGATAGCCGAAAGCCTGTCCGGCGGTGAGAGTCGAGACCGCTGCAATAAGAAACTTGAGAACATTAAACGCTTTCATAAATCACCTCATGCTTGATGCGTTTCCCTGTTCCCAGCAGGAGGCATGCCAAAAAACCATTGACTTTTAAAAATAAAGTCATTTTGGTATGTTATAGTGTGATTTAGACGTATTCTCGGCGGCTCAAGGCTGTCTGTAGGCTCGTCAGTGTGAACTTTTTAGACATCTCACTGAACTTTCTCAGGCCGTTCTCCGATTCCTCCAAGGGATTCGGGATGGGCGAACGAGGGGATTGCGCGGCATGAAACAACAACCAGAGACTCAGAAAAACATTGGTCTTCTTGGTGCGGCCTTCGACCCTCCGCATTATGGTCACTTCCTACTCGCACAACTCGCGCTCGCCACTGGTGAGCTCGACGAAATCTGGCTCGTCCCCTCACCTGAACGTTGGGACAAATCCCCTGTTGGCTCTGCACAGCAGCGGTTGGCATGGCTCAACATGGCCCTGCGTGAATGTCCGCAACACCTCAAAAGCAAACTCAGCGTCTCGGATGTTGAACTCCAGCTGCCGACCTATCGCGGCACCTTTTGGTTGCTCTCACAATTGCGCCGCACTCATCCACAGGCGAACTTTTCACTGATTCTTGGATGGGATTCTTTCATGGGCATTCCCAACTGGCGCGACCCAACAACGGGAACGCTCAATGGCGAGGAACTTTTAAAAACAACGCGCTTATATGTGAGCCCGCGGGCTGCGAGTCAGGAATTCGCAACACCACGGCCCAAAATCAACCGCAACAGTGTTGTTTTGTTGCCGGCGTTAGATGATCCGGCAGCCGGAGATGTGAGCTGGATTCGAGAAACGAGCCAAGGTGCAGTGGCGGCACTTTCGAGCAGCCTCATTCGTGCGGCATTGGCAGGTCACGAAAACGTGCCTTTTATATTCCCAAAGGTGCAGAAAGAAATTACCGATTGCGGCGCTTACGCCAACAAGTGACGCGCCTTGAGTTCAATTCCAGAGGTCAGCCGCACGCCCATGTGGGTGACTGTATCACTGGCCAAAAGGGTCCCCAATTCACCGCATGTTTGAAGTGATCGTCCGCGAACAAGTCCCAACAAAAAGCCGCCCGCAAAAAGGTCACCGGCGCCGGTTGTATCGACCACGTTGACCTTACGTGTTGGAATGTGAAGCGCCTCGCCGCGGTGACACACCCATGCTCCTTGGGCTCCGTCTTTGACAACTGCAAGCTCAACACTTTCGCCCAACCGGAGTGCGGCCTTTTGCCCCGTGCAGCCCACGAGCATTTCGGCTTCTTGAGCATTGGCGAACACAAGCGAGACACAAGTCTTGAACAACTCTTGAAAACGCTCTTTGCTGCGCGACACAACAAACGGGTCAGCCACATCAAGCGCCATCTTCACATTATTTTTGTGCGCACTACTTAATGCATGTTCAATGGCGTCGACTTGTTCTGGCGTGTCCCAAACATAGCCCGTTGTGAAAAAGATTTTGCTGTTCTTGATATCTTGCTCGGGAACGAATCCACGATGATAAGACCGACACGCGCCCAAATGAGTGTTCAGTGTGCGCTCGCCATCGGGAGTGACCACCACGAGACATGTTCCCGTCGTTCCCTGAACAACCGCCAGCTGATTGCGAATGCTCAACTGCTCGAGGCGTGCGGAAAATGAATCACCGTATTGGTCGCGGCCAACACATGAACTGTAGCTCACCTCAGCACCCACTAAAGCCATTGCGCGCAATGCATTTGCAGCACTTCCGCCCAATTCAACCTCAGCAGTGAGCTTACCCAAATTTGCAAGCACGCGGGCTTGATCGGCGCCATCGACAAGTTGCATGCGTCCTTTATGCATTCCAAGTTCACGCAGGTCGCTGTCTTCGGCACGCACAAGCATGTCGACCAAAGCATTCTCGATAGACGTCACATCAATTGGACGTTTGGATTGTTCTGCGTTCAGGAATGAATAGGACATCGGGAACCTCAAACGTAAAAAGTTTCTCAAAAGGCCAGAGTGTGTCTGGACTCCTTCAGCCTCAATTGGCGGTGAAGGTCGACCAAGCAAAATCGAGCCCGCCTTGCAAATCGCGCACAATCCCGACAGCTGTCAACGGCTCGGAGCCCGAAAAAGTCAGCTTCGTGGTCGCATCGCGCTGATTTTCGAGCTCTCCGCGGCTCAAATACCATTGCACGCGACGCTTCGAACCCGCATCCGGATCTGCGTCAGAGAGCGTCATTTGAAGGTCGACAGGTGAACCTGCAACTTTGCTCCCCTGCGCGGGTGAGATGGCCTTAATAAATGGCGCCGTATTTGTGGTGGCCGTCCCGTTGCCGGCAAACGCGCGGCTCAAACAACGCGCAGAATCAGTGGTTCCACCTGTGTTACCGCCACCAGCTCCACCCGCTTGAGGTTCAGCAACAATCGTAAAAGTGAAATTCCCACTGTCTGTCCGGTATGAGCTACCTTCGATTTTGGCTTCATATTGAAGAGTAAATAGTGGAAGCCAGCCTTCGCTGAGAGCTTCATTTAAAAGGGTTTGTGTCGCAGGGGTGTTGAAAGAAAGAGTATGTTCTTCAATCCGCATGGGCGTTTCTTGCTTCACCTGCCGCGTCCATTGAGCATCCTGCAAACCAAGAGTCGACAATGCGACATCGGTGTTTCGAATTTTTGCAGCTGCTTTGAGGATCGTTTCACAATCGGAATCGGTGGTCAGGACTTGCGGCAGCTTCGCCCTTTGCAAATTAGTCAGTTTGAGCGTCATTGCTTGAGAGGATGCGGGCGCAATGGCCAAAAAGCGGAACACAGCTTTTTGCGCAGGGCGCAAAGGATACTGCTGACAAACTTTTTCACCATTATGTTCAAAACAGTCACCACGTCCCTCGGGCAGAGCATCAACTTTTTGAAGCGACTGCAACGCAGGAACACGAATTTCTTCGAGCACATAAAAATTACGTCCGGCGCGACACGAAAGAAGGGCAGCACTCAAAGCGATAGTTCCCCACACTGAGACAGAGCGGAGTGCGATGATATTTTTTGATCGGTTTGAAGGTTTCAACAGCATCGTTCGACCTCCTTAAAATACGGCTTTGATGCCGAGGTTGGGAATAATGGGAGTTCCGGCAATCGGCTCACGACTGCTAAAGTCGGGCGCGTTTCGGTAGCCCACGGTATTTTCGCGGTTGGTCGCATTCTGCAATTCAAAGAAGGTTGTCAGCGTCCAATCATCAAACAAGAATCTGGACAACAAGTTGATTTATATTTGGCGATG
>CAYWSV010000032.1:18299-23201 GCA_964460155.1 uncultured Oligoflexia bacterium
GTGCGGACATCGAGCTGCGCGAAAGGCGGATTACGCCCGTCGTTAACAGCCAAAACAGGAGTTGGTGTGGGTGCATTCGGACGGTAGCGGCCCGTATTCTGATTGTAGGAACCGCCATTGAGAATGTTGTATGGGCCACCACTCAAGTATTGGAAGCGTGCACCAAACTCCCAACGCCCCGACAGACGATAGCTGCCAACGATGTTGAGCGCATGCGGACGATCGAAGGAAAAAGTTCGCCACACGTTGAGCGCCGGGTCCTTGCGTTCGGATTTGCTGTAACCGTAACTCAGCCAGCCATTCCAAATTCCTTTGCGCGTTTTACGAATCAAAAACTCTGCGCCGTAGGCTCGGCCTTCGATGTTGTTTTCGTATCTCAAAAGCGGATTTGCTGTGGCCGTACCAACGATATCCCAAAGCTTTTTGTCGTAGACCTGAACATCGACGTCGACGTCCGCAAAAAGATTTTGCTCGACTCCCAAAACCAAGTGACGTGCTCGTTCGAGGGTCAGGTCGGGATTCCCATATTCGGGTGAATCAAATTGTGGTTGCGGCCGTTGACTGTACAAGCCCGCAGCAACCTTTAAAGCGGTGCCTTCGCCCGTTTGCCAACGTGCAGAAAAGCGCGGGTCCGCTGCGCGCTGTACAGGTTTGTTTCCTTGCAGAAACGCCAATCCGGGGTTGATGACAACTTTCTCAGTTGGCTTCCAGACCGTGTCTAAGTGAGCCTGCACGGTTGTCGTGTTGCGTTTAACATCAGATGAAGAACGCGTTGCCGTATCGGTATCGAAGAACGGGGTAAATCCTGTGGGCGGAAGCTGAATGGCATTCACTTTTGAGACAGTGCGATCGTGTTCAGGCCGCATACCAATCGATGCTGACCATTCGTCACTGAATTTTTTATCAAGTGCCAGATCAAGCCCGAAACGATTGCCGCGAACATCAACCGTGTTATCAAAAATCTCTTGATTGATGATGACCAGCCGCTGCTGAGGTACGGCTGTCAGGCCCCAAGCATTTCCTAGATTCGCGCTGTAGCGCACTCCGGCTACTTCAAAATAGTTGAAGATGGAAAACTGCGCGTTACCTTCGGCATTGTTCGATTGCCCCGAAGGAACAACGAGATTCAAACGATCTGCGGCACCCACAAGGTAAGCCTGCCATGTTCCGCGGCTATGTTTACCATCAAGAATCAACTGATAGTCGGTTATGTTAGGCACAGTAAAAAGTTGAAGCCGATTGCCGCCCACCTTTTTGATGATGGGCACGAAGAGCTCAAGGTAACTGCGACGAAAACCGGCGCGCACTCCCACCGGTGTTTCGCCAAACGCTTGCGTCGGTGTCTCAAAATAAAGAGCCGACTGCTTGAGGGCGAATTCAAACTCACCGCTTGGACGTTGTGGAGTTTTGTTCTCGGAACGCAGCTGAATTGTTGCACCCACTGCATCGTTGTAAAGTGCAGAAAAACCACCTGGGTAAAAATCGATCCCCTCGAGCGCACGGGTCGGAATCACCGTTCCCAAACCACCCAAGTGAAAAACGAAGGGAAGTTCAAGGCGGTCGTAAAAGCTCTTTGTATCCTCAGGCGCGCTGCCACGCACAACCACGTTTGCTGCGCCTGGGAAAACAGGAAGCACAGAAGGAAGTGTTTGAAGCGCTGCAACCGCGTCTCCGCCTGTACCCGGGACGCGCAAAACTTCATCACGCGTCAGGCTTTGCTGGCTGACTTCAACTTTGCGACGTGCACGAATGACACCCACGCCAAGGAGCTCGGCCGAGGGTTCGAGAAGTAAATTTCCGACGTCAAGCTGAGTGTCTTCGAGCTGCACTTGAAAAGGTACGTAACCTTCCTTTTTTAACGACAGAATATTTGTGCCCGCTGGAACTTCGATTTCAAATGACCCATCGGGTTTTGAGTCAACTGAAACATCCTTCGAGGGCAACGCGACGACCGAGACTCCACCGAGTTTCTTTTTAGACCCCAGAACGCCAATCACACCCTTAACTATTCGACTCTTTTTTTCTTCGTTCTTCACAGCTGCGGGCGTAGCTGCCGCTGCGGGCGTAGCTGCCGCTGCGGGCGTAGCTGCCGCTGCAGGCGTAGCTGATGCTGCGGGTGTCGCTGCTGCAGTGGGCGTAGGTTGAGCGGTTTGGGCGAGCGCAACCAACGCGTGAGTTGAGACGAGTGACGCAACAAGAACCGGTTTAGTCATACATCACCTTCCAAACGAGTTTCTTTCCTGCAACGCCAACGGGCTTTCCCGCCAACACAGCAGGCGTACACTTGAGTTTCAATGCGGCTTTCAAAGCAACTTTATCGATTTCGTATCCCGTTCCTGTTTTGAGCTTTGCATTCTCGACGCCACCGGTTGAATTAACCGCCACCTCGATGATGACCTCTGCGTTTGTCAACCCTGCATTCAACGCGTCTGTCGTGAGTTCCAAATTTGGAGGCACAGGACATCGCGCGGGTGAGTCGGCAACTGCCTCGAGAACCGTTTCAGGCTCCAACTCTGTTGCGGGGGCCGTCGGAGGTATGGGCTTGTTGGCATCTTCTGGATTTACTTCCGCGAGACTCGAATTTCCGACAGCAACCACAGGTGCATTTTCTCGCGCTGTTCCGGGTTTGGCCAACGAATCCGAGAGTCCTGCTCGAACCTCGGGCTTTGGCATTGGTTTTTCGGGCGGGGGTTGGCGCTTGTCGACACGCACCGGCGGACGAGGCTTAGGAGGCGGAGGAGTTGCAACGACAGGCGCAGGAGTCGCAACCACCTTGGGTGGCTCCGCGATACGCACCTTAACTGTTTCGGGTTCCTTCCGGGTGACTTTCGAGGGAAGCGTGAGAGCAGCAACCCCGAACAGGCCCACATGGAACACAGCGCTTAATCCTATTGCAACTTGCGCATTCATCCACTGCAACGTCACGGCTCAACCTCAAAACAATTTTGGTCGCATCACTGTGTCATGGCATTACAAATACCTCAACCGATTAGATTAAATCTTCACAACAATTCCCGACGTCAAAAGCACGGCTGAGCGGGCATCCCCAAATGACCAGCAAACAGATAATCTTGGGTCATCAAGATCGACCTCAGCGGACACTTTCAGGGGAGTCCTCATGCAAAACAACATCTGCCGAGCGCCAGTGTTGCGCATCGGAGTTCTTCTTTCGGCATTCACTTTGTCGGCTCTTGTGCCATGCAGTACTTTTGCTGCGTCCGCATTTTATGGACTGGACCTGAACGATCTTCCACGCGACGGCGACGTTACGATTCCTGGAGATTATCCGATCATCGTACGCCGAAAAGGTTCGGTTCAACTCAGTGGCCTGAATGAAAATCTGACTCTCAACCTCTCGAACCCAAATTCTCAGGCTGCTGTCGTCCAAATTGCAGTCCCGACGGAAAAACGCATGCGCACGCTCAAAGTTCTTGCAGGCGTTCCCACACTCTACAGCGCAAAAAATAGCAAAGAGGTCACCCTGCGTGTCACCGATGGTGACGTGACCATCACAAGTATTCATCCGCTCAAAGTTCAGCACACTGTGGCTAAGAACACACCCACTCAGAAGTAAATTTATTTCTGTATGTAGGTGTAGGTGACTTTAAGTGTAATGTCCTGCTTCTGTGCGCAGTCGACGTCGGGGTCGTCGTCCCCTGTAAGGACCATTGTAAAGAAGAGCGGTTTACCCGCGAGCGATTCAAACAAACGTTTGTTTGAATCGATGTCCATTTTAAAACTCAGCTTACCCACAGTCTCTGAAGCCGGAAGCTCACAGGTTGTGCCTCGTGCGCACTTTGAGTTTCCGGATTCCTTCGTGCCGCGAATTTTCGCCCATGAATATTCGAAAAACTGATTCGAATTTTGCTTAAATGCGCCGGTAGGAATTCCACGGCTTGCCATCAACACAAAATTGTTGAGCGTCAGGAAGAGATGATCGTCGTATTCAATTCGCTGACTGGGTGCCGCTGCCTCCAGCGCACACACCTGCCTCTCTGCCGGAATAGCAATGTCGAATCGCCTTTCTATTCGAGCCGTAAACTTGCCCGAGGGGTCTCCCGAATTGAGGGAGTTGTTGTCGTCTTTGCCAAACGGACAGCTTTTTCCACCCTTCTTTGGGTCATTTTTCGGAATTAAAACGTCGACGGTATCCGTTTTTAATGACGCCGGTGTGTCGCACGAAGCAACGATGGCCGGTCCAGCGGCCTCTGTCGCTTCAGGCTTTGCAGTTGCCACGGCATTTTCGGAGGACGGATTTCCTGAGTTTTCTGTTGTTTTTACATTTTCAACGGCAACTGCAGGAGTCGTCTTGGGCGCCGGAACTTTCGTTGTCCCCTTGTAGGCTGGCGGGTGAGAACAACCTGAGCCCATTAAAGGAAGTAAAAAAAGTGTGTAAGCGTTCTTCACACTGCCCCCAGTACGCTTCCAGAAGATATCGGAACATCGATTCAAAAACTGAAGGCAGTACATCACCTTTGGATTTATGTGGCAGATCAGTTTTCTTTATTCACGAACCAAACAGAAAGTGACACGTTAAAAACGAGGGCTCCTGACGTGACTCCAATTCGTGGGCGAGCTGAACTGTCTGATCGCCACCGATAGTTCAGCTCTCATTTTTGTAAATCTGCGAGCGCCGTTCCCTTCTCGCGTGTCCATGTTTGAAACTTCTCAAACGCACGCATTTCATCGCTCGAATTCTTATCTAAACAAGAGGCATCAAAGTTCCTGAGCACTTTGCTATTGTGCTTGACTATAATCGTCTGAGAACCACCCGAGGGCTTGGGGCCCTGCAAGCACGATTCATTCAACTTGATCGACAACAGAATTTTAACCATCTCATTGAACTCGTTCTCGGGGATCTGAATATCCGATGATTTTTCGCCCTGAGTGCATGTTGTTTCG
>CAYWSV010000033.1:0-22142 GCA_964460155.1 uncultured Oligoflexia bacterium
GCGCAAAGACTCACCTCAAAAGGATATTGCGAGTGCTTTCGTGCGCTGGTGGACGTCCAAAGAAGTGAATGCGTCGTTGGTGACTCGCGGTCTAAGTAGCGCGCGAACAGATGTTCTCAAAGACCCCTCGCTCACGGTCAGATTCCCATGGTTTGAAACCACGCATGTCAATTTCCGAAATGCATTTTTGCGGCCGCGACATAAGCAATACCGCACGGCATCTGATGAGCTCAGCAAAGCCTTTACCCGTTGGATTGCTGGACAATCATCAGACAGCGAGGCTGCCATAGCGCTTCACAATGCGCTTCGGCGAATGGATCATCTGGCCATGGGCCGCAATGCAGGCCGGGAGCCCTACTGATGCTCAGTCCACGATCTCAACGTTCATTGATTGTATTTTTATTCCCCGGCTGCGCGTGGCTCACTCTGCTGATCGGCTGGCCTATTTTGGAGAGCGCGGTGAGCTCACTCACCCTCCCCTCAAAAACGTCAGCTCATGTGGGTGAATTTGCGGGGCTCGCACATTACAAAAATCTTCTTGGGCAATCGTCTTTTTGGAATGCTCTCGGGCTTGCAGTTTTATTTACCGTTGTCACAACAGCGCTCGAGTTGCTCATTGGTCTTGTAATCTCTCTTTTTCTTTACTTTCAGCGCACATTGCCGCGAATTATTGAAATTTTGCTCATCCTGCCCATGTTTATTTTACCCGTCGTGTCGGGCCTCACGTTCCGCTACATCTACGACCCCAACGATGGTCCGTTGTCTTTTCTGTTTGATGCGCTGGGCTATGAACCCGCTGCGCCGCTCGCCGATCCCTTTTGGGCATTCTGGTCTGTTGTACTTCAAGACATCTGGCGCATGTGGCCGTTCCTGTTTCTAATCATCTATGCCGGACTCAAAGCGCTTCCGCGTTCTGCTCAAGAGGCTGCACGCATGGATGGCGCGAACACGTGGCAAGTCATAAAACACATTTTGCTTCCGGCGTTGCGGCCCACATTAGGCATCGCCATCGGTTTGAAGATTATGGAGTCGCTTAAAGTCTTTACCGAAGTTTATGTGATGACCGGAGGTGGCCCAGGAGAATCAACCTCTCTTCTGTCGCTTTATGTTGTGAAGCAAGCTTTTCATTTCTTTCAAGTGGGTCCTGCATCTGCAGCATCGATTTTGCTCCTCGTTATAGGAATGTCACTCGCATGGTCTGTGACACGCTTGCAAAATCGAATTGGCACAGCTGGAGGTGCAGCTCGATGATTGCACAGCAGCAAAACAAATCGACCACGTGGAGCGCGAGACAATGATTGATGCACAACGACGCCCTCTTCCGGCATATGCAAAACTCATCATCGCAGCTCTTCTTTTTCTTCAACTTGCTCCCATTTTAATCATCATTCAAACAGCTTTTAAAACTCCACGTAGTCTGCTCGAAAGTGGATCGCTCTCTTTTGAAGGATGGACACTCGGAAATTTCCGTCGCATTTTTGTTGAACAGAGTCTCGCTCCAGATCTTCTCAATTCAGTGAGCATCGCCACAGGTTCGATGTTTCTCGCCGTGTGCTGCGGCTCGCTCATGGCTTTTGCTCTGACTCGGTGGCAAGGAAAAACGCGAACACATTTGCTGACCACTCTGCTTATTGCGCGCCTCTTGCCTCCTGTAGCTCTTTCTCTTCCGCTCTTTCTGGTTTTGCGCGGACTCAATCTTCATGACACACGCATGGGTTTGATTTTGGCTCACACCGCATTGAACTTTCCACTGGCCACATGGATCCTCATGCCCTTTATGGATGCCGTTCCACGCGCGCTGGAAGAGGCTGCATCTATCGATGGTGCGAGCCGGGCGCAGACTTTTTTTCATATCGTTCTGCCCGTCACCAAAACAGGTTTGGTCGTTGCAGCGCTGTTTTGCTTTTTGATGAGTTGGAATGATTTTTTATTTTCGCTCATCCTCGCGGGGTCGAACGTCAAAACAGCACCCCTGACCCTGAACGGCTACATTACGGGATTTGGCACTGAATGGGGCCCCTTGTGCGCCGGCGCGTGCGTTCTTCTTCTACCTGTTTTTGCTTTGTCGTTTAAACTTCATCAACACATGATCGCCTCGCCCACGCAGGGCGGAGTGAAGGGAGCATGACATGAGACTTTCCGAAGAATCTGCTCAGGACATTAACTTTCCCCTCACACCCGAATGG
This sequence comes from uncultured Oligoflexia bacterium, assembly GCA_964460155.1. Taxonomy (GTDB): domain Bacteria; phylum Bdellovibrionota_B; class Oligoflexia; order Silvanigrellales; family Silvanigrellaceae; genus RFOM01. The sequence goes on from CAYWSV010000033.1 coordinate 2,187, forward strand.
CCCACGCTGACCGCACGGGCACGCGGAGCCGTGCGCATGACTCCGGTCACCGATTGTCGTTTGCTGCCACAACGCGAGCGCAATTCTTTTGTTCAATTCGAACTCACTTTTAAAGATGCGACAAAAACCAAGTTGCAAATTGGCGCACTCAACACCACGCCCATGGCCTGGGTGATGTGGATGGGCGATGCTGCCCGCCCGCACGACCTGTTGAGTTCGGTGGTTTCTCATGAAGTCAAAGCAGAAGCCTCGCCGCGCGGGTGGACTCTGCGCTCCGAATTTGGAACCGTAGACGTCGACCAAAAAACAGCGGCACTCTGTATTCGCGATGGTGTGGGACAAATCGTTTGGCAGTCGGTCGAAAAAGATCTTTTTGTCGGCGATGTTCCCATGAGCTTTCCAGCCTTCAAGCATGCCGATGGCTATGGAATGACCTTTGACTTTGGCACAACTCAACAGATTTGGGGTGGTGGCGAACAATTTGGACCAACCAACCTGCGCGGTAGACTGTATGACGTCATGAATTCAGATGCTCTGGGTGTGAATGGTCATCTGCGCTATCAGAGCACTCCTTTTTTCGTGACCGATCGCGGTACATCTTTTGCCATGTTGCAATGTGAACCTTCGCGCATCGACTTTGGTTCGCGTCGGCACGACATGACCACCTTTTGCAGCGACGGCAAGGTTCTTGGTCTCTATGTCACGATGCCTTCTGAACAAAAAGCGGCAGTTGAATTGTGGCGCGCATTGATGGGTGGCGTGAGCAGTGTGCCTGCATGGAGCTATGGCTTGTGGCTGTCGCGCTGCTTTTACAAAGACGAAAAAGAACTGCGTGGAGTTATTGAGGGCAACAAAAATCATAAGCTCGGCGCGAGCGTTATTAACCTCGATGCCCGTGCTTGGATGCGTGCGCAAACCCGTACGGATTTTGTTTGGGATACGTCACGCTGGAGCCCGTATCAGCAATTTATCCCGTGGCTGCGTGAACAAGGCTATCACGTGTGTTTGTGGGAGAACCCCTACGTCTCGTCGGCAACTGAAAAGCTGTATGCCGAAGGTGTGCGACACGGTTACTTTGCGAAAACGAAATCCGGAGACGTTTACCCTTATCAATGGGTGCCCACAGGACTCGAGGGTTTTCCTCAACCTCCCGTTGCCGGACTCGTCGACTTCACCAATCCCAAAGCATGTGACTGGTGGAAGGAGCAACACCGTTCTTTTCTGCGTGCGGGCGTCACTTGTTTCAAAACAGATTTCGGCGAAGAGATTCCTCACGATGCTTACTTTCACGATGGAAGCACAGGCAAAGAACTTCGCAACGTTTACTCGGACCTCTACAATTTGTGCGTGATGGAAGTTGTCCGAGAAGAATGTGGTGACGAAGGAATTCTTTGGGCACGTTCTGGCTATGCCAAGATGAGCAAAACACCCGTAAAATGGGCGGGCGACAGTCAAACATCATGGACGGCGCTGCGCGCATCTCTGCGTGGTGGACTTTCACAGGCAGTGGGCGGAGCTGTGTTTTGGTCACATGACATTGGGGGTTTCTATGGCCCAAGCCCCGATGCGGAACTCTTTACACGCTGGACACAGGTGGGATTGTGGGGCTCTCATGCGCGTATGCATGGCACCTCGCCACGTGAACCTTGGGAGTTTGGTGCGCACGCACTTGAACAAGTCTGCAAGGACGTCGCCTTCCGCAAAGAACTGCTTTCCTACTGGACTGCCTGTGGGGACGACTGTGTGCGATCGCAAAGAAGTTTTGTGCGTCCGTTATGGATGGCCAATCCGCAAGATGCGCTTAGCTGGACCATTGAAGACCAGTTTTTTGCCGGTTCGGATGATGTTGTTGTTGCACCCTACCTTACTCCCGAAGGTGGACGCCGTGTCTACCTTCCAGCCGGGGAATGGGTCTGCCTCAACACGGGTCGTGTGGTCGCAGGTCACTCGCTTGAAGAGATTGCGCGTTGGAATACATGCCCTGTCTACGTGCGGCGCGATTCACGCTGGCTCGATCTGTTCAAAACGTCATTTGCCAAAATCTATCAGTCTTAACAGAACGAGGACGTGCGAATGAAAAACGTTCTTGTTGTCGGCGGTACGGGTCTCGTGGGCTCGTATTTACTTCGTGCGTTGTCGGAAGAAGGCCAATATCAAACGACGGCATTGGTCAGAAAAGAAGGCTCTCTCCCAAGTGTTCTTCGAAACACGCGTGAGCTCGTCTTTGATTTCGAAAATTCGGGTCAGTACTTAAAACTCTCCGAACAAAACTACGACTTTGTGTTTTGCTGCCTCGGAACCACTCGAAAAAAAGCTGGATCAGCCTCGAAATTTAGGCGGGTGGACTTCGATTATCCTGCTGCAATCTTGAGAGCAGTTAAAAATGCAAAGCCCGTTTTTGGTTTGGTGTCTTCCGTAGGGGCCGATTCTCCGACCGGTTTGTATCTCAAAACAAAGTTCGACTTGGAACAGGAGGTCTTTGCGAGCGGACTGCGTTTCGTCATTGTACGACCATCGCTTTTGCTTGGCAATCGACAGGAATTCAGGTTGGGCGAAAGTCTTGCCATTCATACATTTGGCAGGCTCGAGAACCTATTCAGGAATCATCTTGGAAATGGAATTGCTAAATACGCGCCCATTCATGCACAAGCTGTAGCACAGGCATTATTGGCAGGCGCAAAACGAGCTGCTCAAGAAGACCTAACACTTGTTCTTGAAGGGCGCTCGCTCATTCTTTGAACGCCCTTCAAAATAATTAATTATGGATTCCGAAGGACACGACCACCTTCGCCAATCAGAGCTCGTCGACCACCTTCGCCAATCAATGAGCCGCGCCCATTTTCACCGATGAGAAGTTTTCCACCTTCGCCAATCAGAGCATTGCGACCATTCTCACCAATCAGTGCATTGCGACCATTCGTGCCAATCAGCGCTGTGCGCCCACCCTCTCCAATCAGAAATGATCGACCAACCCTGCCCGATTCGCCGATGAGACTGCGACGAGATGCACCGGCCGCAGAAGAATTCCCACCGAAATTATCGGGCAAATCTGGTTTTGTGACTTCGACTCGAGCTTTGAGGGCAACTTTGTGCTCAAGAGATTTAGAATGAGAAGTCGCGGAAGCCATAATGGGCGCGGAAGCCATTGAAGCAAAAGAACCTGTCAAACTCAAAGCAAGAACCGACAACACAACCTTCATGGTGACCCTCCTCTAAAAAATTGGTGCGAAACATTCCATGTTCGCTGTTTTGCTGAATGAGAGAATTTGCTCTTCTTGGCAAGAAAAAAAATCAGCAACCGCTATCTATTTTCGAATAGACTTTACTTTTATTTCAGAACTCTTGTTTATATATTTGTCAGTGTAAATTTCTTTGACACCACGAATCGAACAGAAACCGCTGTGTGATGTTCCAAAAATATAAAGGAATTTAGTCTGCTGCACATTAGCGTTCGAGCGTCAATGTCACTCCCAAGACTTCAAGTAAGCCTATGGCTTCGGGCATTGATACCTTCGTGTTTTTTAATTTATTATCACGAGGATCGAAGAAATAGCCCAGCGCAGAGGAAAAATCGGCATCAATCAAATTCGATTTCCTAAATTGAGCACCGGTGAGCCGAGATGACGGAAATCGAGCTTTCTCAAGTCTTGATTCACTAAAGTCAGCATTGTCGAGAAGACACTCCTGAAAAAACACATAACGTAGATCGAGTTGCGCAAAATTTGTATCATTGAGTTTACAGGATATGAATTCGGCTGCATGTATACCTTCTGATTGACTCCAGTTAACGCCAACAGCTTTGCAATCAACAAATTTGACTTTTCGAAATGAACTCCCAGTGAAAGTTACAACGCTGAAATCACAATTTTCAAAGATACACTCAACAAACCGACAGTATTTCACAGACAATCCAATAAACTTGCAGCGCTTAAATGTGCAATTTTCAAAAAAACAACGATTAAGTGGTACATCTTCGAGACCCTCAAAAACTTCATCATTAACTTCAACGGAATCCACTTGACTTCTCCCAGTAATAATCCGGCTGTGTTATCTTTGAAGATAAAATTTGTCATCTGCTGGTCAATGATCTAAATTTTTTTAACAACTCATATTTTTATATTTTCAGATCTCATTCTTCGGAGCATACACATGGGCTCAACCAAGACTATACTGGCTTCACTCATGATATGCCTTTCCGGCTGTGTAAATCGGAGTTTCCACGACTCTGGCAAAAGTAAGATTAACGACTCGCGTTCGTTAAACTTTGCGCAGTGGTACGATGCTCTTCCAAATGGACCTATTGCGAATTTCGAACTCACATCTTCGGTTGTCTTTCATAAAGTCGGGGCAGAGATTCTGCCCGATTTTCAGCGTTTGGCGCTTACAGAAGCAAAGCTCAATAAAAGACTAGAGCTGACCAATACCGGCGGAAACCGAGGTAGCACCGATGGCGGTGTCAGCATGGTCTGGATGCGCGATTACAGTCCAATAGTGATCAAAAGTTCGGAATCTTCTGCGGGAGGAAAAGCCCGATTTATCAATTACCTCTCGATGAACCCCTCAAGAAATAGCTACACCGGCACTTTGGGAAGCGGCAATTCATCGAGCGGACTCCTCGGCCCATCGCTAATCAACATAGATCGAGAAACCATTGGAAGTGAAAAAGAGACTCTCTCAACCCTCCGTATGCCTCTTGTTCTCGAGGGCGGAAATTTAGTTTCGAGCGGCGATCATATTTTTCTAACCGAACATGTCTATCTGCAAAATTCACCCGAGTATTCCAATTTCTTAAGTGCCTCTGGTCGTTTTTCCGACAAGAATTCGGTTGAAAGATCTTTCAGGGAAAATGGTTTTTACAAGACGAACGAATTGAACGACAAATTCGAGTACCGTTCACCCGAACAAGTCAGAGCAATTCTTTCCAAATACCTTGAAGTCAAAGACGAAAATATCATTACGTTACCCGTTTTGCCGGGAGAAGGAACACATCATGTTGATTTGTTTCTCTTGGCTCTGGGAAAAAAGCACATCATGATTCCCGAGATCACCGACGAAGGCATATCAACTTTGGCTTTTGAATATGAAAAGACCCTAGCTCGTGAAGCACGCGACTTTTTGAACCAGCAAGCAGAATTACTCAGGCAGAAGCTCGGCTACCGCGTCGACAGGTTGGCCATGATTCCGCCCATCTATCAGGTGTCTCAGGGAAGCGAGAAACAAGCCGTCTATTTCAGCCCGGCGAATGTTTTACTTTTTAACATGGGGCCATCGCGCAAACTTGTTTTTGTGCCACATTTTGATGTTCCTTCGGATTGGGGACAACCCTTCAAAGACTACTCAAAAAAGACAGAAGACCAGTGGAAGAGATATTTTGAAGAGAACGGTTGGCAGCCGATTTTCGTTACAGCAAACAAAGCAGCACGCGCCTTTGGGCTTATCCGATGCCTCACCGCCCCAATACCCTTTCTTTCGGAAAGGCACATGAACAGGTTCATTCAATTGGGCTACTGAAGCTGTCGCATTGACCGACAACATGGCCTCTGAGTGCACCTTCAATTTTAGATTTCAACCATTACGCGACGGCATAAATCCGAACGGCGGTGTTCTTACCGCGGGGAATATCTTCGGACAAGAAATGAAGGCCATGATCGGTTGTTAAACGATTGAAGACCGATTCAGTGGCGAGTATATCGACGCGATGTTTTTTAGTTAAAGATTCAATTCGCGACGCGGTATTCACTGTATCGCCAATCACTGTGTACTCTCGTCGGAATTTTGCACCTACATCTCCAACGACTGCAACTCCTGAATGAACCCCAATTCCAATACTCAATTCAGTTTCACCGCGGGCTTTACGCTCTTGGTTGAGCATGCCAACCGCCTTACGCATTTTGATTGCACACTCGATGGCCATGTCAGCATGTCGCGGGTTATTCACAGGAGCACCAAAATAAGCCATTACAGCATCGCCAATGTATTTATCGAGCGTGCCACCTGTCTCGAAGATACATGCCACGAGTTTTTCGTGAACTTCATTAAGAAGTCGAACGACCTCTGGGCCTGAAAGCGTTTCACTGATCTTCGTGAAATCACGAATGTCGGCAAACAGAACGGTAATTTCCATTTCCTTGCCCGACTGATTTGCATCCTGATTCGACTGCAAATACTGAGCGACTGCCGGCGAAAAATATCGGGTTAATTTCTCAAGTCGCATGTGTTCATCGAACGAGCGTTTAACCAACACATGCAGGCGGCTCGATTTTACATGAGTTGCAACGACGGCAATGACAATCAACAAAAGCCCAATGTAACGAGAATCAGGAGGAACCTGCGTTTCGGCTTGCAGCACAACTGTTAAGGCCATAGCCATGACAGCAGTGAGAACCGACTGCATAAAGCTAAAATAGAAACCGGACAGGTTGATGAAGAAGAGCATAAACGAGAGACCCAAAAGTCCCGTGGCCATCTGCCCCTGAATTCCCTTCCCTTGAGCCCACGTTTCAAGAATCAAAAATGTAAAAGGAAGATCGATCAACGGAATTGCAAAGGTACTGGCATTGCGGATGGAGCGGCTTTGCTTCGAGGCGACCCACAGTAGTGCAGAAATAACCGTGTACGAGGCAAAGATGAGCTCTTTCCCTCGGAACGAGGCGAGGCCCAGACCCCAACCCAAAATGAGATGCAAAACAAAAAAGGCGACGACCGCACACAAGCGAATCATCGCCAATCGTCGCACGTTTCCTAGACGTTCGACCTCCAGTTCACGCGCAAATAGCTCAAGAGTCTTTCGGGTCATCCGCCACGCTCCCTGTACAGACCAACCGGTTCCCCTTTGGGATAATCGCACAATAATTCGCGACAACGGTAGGCAAAGTTTTCAGAGCAAACGCGGATATCCCTGCAAATCAGGTTGCTGCAGGAATTTTTTTAACCAACTCTTTGAGCTCCTCCAACTCCTTTTCAAGTTTCGTAGCCTTGTCTTTGAGCTCGCCAAGCTCAGAAAGTTTATCTGCAAAAGATTGCGGGGCGAGCTTTTTGTGAAAGCGGTCCTGACTGCGGCGCGCTCGCGGTATCAGCATCGACAAGAGACCATAGTTCTTGCGGTGGATGAAGGACTCGAAGGCTTGCCCCATCGCGCCATCTTGCGACTCAATCCAAATCTCTGGAAGAGCTGCAATCAATCTCACAGGTTGTCTACGATCGGCGTATTGCTGCAGAACGGGACGTGTTTCCGCACGGAGTTCTGGGAATCGCGCAGATGCTGTGCCAATTCCTTTAAGCGAAGCAGCCCTGACTCTAAACGGAAGCAGATGATTAGCAACATTCTCTTGCAGTGCGAGCAGGTCTGACGGTTGGACGATTTCAGAAATGACTCTCAGCGCTGCTGACTCAACAAGACCCAGATGACTCGAGCCACGCGACAAAGTCCATGCCCACTCTGACAAAGACGAACGGCTCTCTTGGCTGCGCAACACGGGTGTGCGCCTGAGGAGTTCCAAAATTCCTGACAGGGCAGCGTCTCTCACACTCAAGGGCTCAGACGTTTGAGCAGCGATGTCTTTCAACTGATTGAGCCACTCTTGCTTGTTTTTCAATGCACTTCTGCTGATGGCCGAAACCCACGCTGCGCGAGCAAGCGGATGACGCTCGACAGACGCGGTGAGGATTTCAGCTGCAAAGTCTGGATTTGTTTCCGAGATCATCGCATACGCAGATGCACGTGCACGCCAGAGTTGTTCGGTTTTGAGCCAGTTTAGAATTAACTCAGCCGATTGGGATGAAACGTATCCATCAACCAACGACTTGGCTGCAAGATACTTAAAGTAAGACAATGGGCCGCTGGACTTCGTTGTGTTCAAAACAGCCTTAGCCCAATCTTGTGAAAGCTTTTGTTTAACAGAGCCGACCACAGCGCAATTCGGATCAACGATTGCAAATGAGACCGTGCGCTTGCCACTCAAAATAATCTTTTCATCGGCTTTCGAGACTTTCAAATTACGCTCTTCACCACTGCCATCTTCGTATTGAATGAAGACCTTGGTTTGAAACTCGGATGCCGATTTGTCGTCGGGTGGATTCTGCTTCTGAGAGATCGAAACCTCTAGGCCATTCGGAATCGACTCTACTTTTTTGACCTCTGCCTCGAGTTCAACATGCCCTGCGCGGAAAACAAATGTATCGAAGAATTTTCTCGCGTTGAAACCAGACGATTCTTCAATAGCGCGGATAAGGTCCTGAGTTGTTACAGGGCTGAACTGGTGCTTTGTCAAATAGTAGCCAACCGCTCTTCGGAAGGCTTCTTCACCTAATGTGTCGCGTAAATGGTTTAGAACAAGAGCACCTTTGTCGTAGAGATGCGCATCAAAGATTTCGGAAACGTACTCAAACTGGTTGAAAACGATTGGCCGCTGATATGTTTTTGATTCTTCGAGATATCCCTCTTGAAAATTTTCTTTGAGATAAAAGATACCGGCTGCTTTTCCATTACAGTGCTCTTCCCAAAGAACTTCCGAATGAGTCGCAAAGCCTTCGTTCAACCAACCCTCGGACCACGTTTCGCACGTCACCGTGTCACCAAACCACTGATGCGCAAGTTCATGCATCACCAAAAAGTGTCGTGATTCACTTCCAACCATGAATTCCTGTGGACCAATGACATTGTCGGTGTTGAATGTTGCAGTGGTATTTTCCATACCGCCGTATAGAAAGTCGGCGACAAACGCCTGACCATACTTCGTCCAAGGATATTCATAACCCCAATAATTGGAATAAAATTCCATCATTTTTGCGGTATCTTGCGCAAGCGTTGCAGCCGTATCGGCAAACTTTTGCGGCACGAGAACACTGACGTCTCGACCTCGCCAAGCAATTTTATGTTCGTGAAACTCGCCACAAGCAAACGCAACCAGATAGGGGGCATGTGGATGACGGAGGACCCATTCCTGTGTGCGCCAACCGCCCTCAACAACGTCACTCAAGCATTGCCCGTTGCCCAAGCCTTTCCAGTGTGCAGGAAAACTGAGTCTTTGAAGAACAGTCAGCTTCATGCGCGGATCATCTTGGCATGGAAACCAGTACGGAGAATCGGTGTCCTGCCCTTGAGTCCAAATACAATCATAGGCTGCATCGGTCGTCTTGTTCTTATGAACGAAATACAGGCCCGCATTAGGCCGGCTCACTGAATAGTGAATTTTGGCAACAACAAGTTGTCCCTGTCGCAACGGCTCGTCGAACTTTACCGTTAACACGGAGTCATCGTAGTCGAATTGAACGGCTTTGTAGTCCATACTTTCAATGACGTATGGATTATTCACATCGAATGACGAAATTCCCGATGTATGGACGTCGTGAATTCGCATTTCACGTGCATCAAAGCTCACCTGTGTTGCGCCTTCAGACATCGCCTTTGCAACGATGTAAGCGTATGCTTCGAACTGATCGTCATCGAAATTGAATCGCCCTGCCAAGGTCAGGTGAATTTGTCGACAATAACGATGAGGCTCGTAGTAGTTTTTTGCTGTTCTAAGCGCAGGAAAGTTGCGAGCCGAAGACGTTTGACTGGCCGAGCCTGAACCTCCGGGCTGAGTCTGACGTTCTTGTGCCTCAATCATTCTCTCAAGATGCGAACCCAAAATCATACCCAAGACTCCTTGCTGTCTTTTTCCGCCTACTCCAAGACGTCTCTATCGCTCATGTACACATGTGGGGCAAGTTCTTGAGGGTTTTTGCCGGACCCAACAAAGTATGCTAGGACTGCGATAAACCAAGGTTATGACTCGGGAGACCCCTGCTATGCTCTTCGCTCTTGCCAAAAACCTTGCAGCAGGTCTGCTTTTTGCCTCTATGATTCAGGCAACTCATTCATCCCCGGCGCATGCTGACTCGCGTCCTGACACATTCAAGGCCCTCGAAAGTGACAGTGCCGACTACTCGTGTCAGGTCATTCTGAGAAGCGCATCTTTGAAACGAGATCCCAATACGGGTCTCCCCCACATCGAAACAGACGCCGTCGGGCAAAGTTGGTACGCATTTGAATCCGTTGTTGACGCAGCCCTTGCGCCAATGTCATCAGGAACAACCGTCTACCTTCTCTACAAAGCATCAGATGATTCACAATGGCATACGGCACCCGGAATGGCTGTCGCGGGCGCAAGACAGGGCCTTCAAAGGTTGAACTTTAAATTGTCGCACAGCACCTTGATGGCTAGCGCCGATATCTCCATGCCTCCACCTGCGGACAAATTTATTCAGGTGATTCCCTATCTCCAAACGCCTGATGGACGCCGAATTTTCGACCACAATTCCAACCGCAACATCACCGACACTGTGTCCTTGGGAGCGTCGAACGGATGGACGTTTGAGAACGACGCAGCTCTGTGCCCGTCTGCTGGGCGCGGTTCGAGCACTCTGCGCTTTCTTGGCAACTGGATGGTTGAACAACGTGGTCAACCACAACCCGGCCAATCAATTTTTGTTGACTATGACCTTGGCCGTCTTCCACAGTGCCAGTCCAGCAGCTACAATGGCTTGCCCGCGTGGCAAACCGAGGCGTTTATTCGCTTTTTTCCGAGTGGGGAAGAATTCAGCGCGTCTTTGAATTCGCTGCAAAACGGCAAGATGATGGCTGCACCAGCGCGATTCGAAATTCCGGCAGATTCGACACATGCCCAACTGTGGTTCAAATCGCGCGGTCGCAATTGTGAGCCCGTTTGGGACAGCAATTACGGCCGCAACTACGAATTAACCTTCAGGGCCGACGTTGCTCCTGCCCCTGCATGGGCTGGCCTATGGCGCAGATTATCGGGAACCAATCAATGTTTCGCCCTCACGAAATCAGAGGACCTCTTGGAGGACGCCAGCCTGACCGAGGACGACCTCAAATCGTGTCATGCAATTGAGGCTGAAGTTTTGGTTCCAGGTCTAACGACCTCAGTAGAAACAACCCCAGAAGCAATTCAGGCTCAGGTGAAGTGGACGCTAGATGGCATCCCCCAACGCCCACAATGGCTGACTTTTGCTGGACGAAGTGGGCAAAACTATCGTTTCCGATGGATTCTTCCGGTGGACACACTCAAGCAAAACGCTTGGGCGAAAATCGATTACAGCTTCCAATTCTCGACCGACGGTTTGTTTTGGTTAAACGCAGGACGCGCATCGTCAAACCAAAACGGAATTGTTTCGCCGCGGAGCATCCAATACCGCAGTTTCCGCTGATTTCCGCCCAACATCAGAGGTCTCGGTCCTATGAAACTTAGCTTCCGCAAGACTCCACTTCTGTTTCCGCTTCTGCTCGTCTTGTTTTCCCAAACTACAGGCTATGCAGGTTCAGGCTCTTATTCGTCGGGCGGCTCGCGCGCGTTGGCCGGATCAAATTCGGCTGGCGATTCGTTCATTGCAGGTGATTTTAAAGTCCTCGTCCGACGCGGAGCTCAAACGGGTGGTCGAAGCTTTTTCAGAAAATTTCCTTCAGAACCGGGAATAGTTTCGGGTGCCCTGATTGAGCGAACTTCAGTCCAGCGCGATGAAACCATTGTTCGCCTGTGTTCTCAGGCGAGCACACTCGCTGCAATCATCGACTCGTCGGGCCAGTCGACATTCTCAGAGGCCGACCTCAGTTCAGTTCTTCAACTCTCTGGACCACGAGACCTGCGCTGTGCGGTGAATACCTCGACAGGCCAATGGATAGCGGCGAACCTCAAAAGCGGCGCGGCAATTATTTACGCCAGTGCAGATTCAACCGACAGAGCTACGAACCGAGTTCAATTGCCAAACACATCAGGCAAATGGACTCACATTATCTCTTTGGGACAGCAGTTTTTCGCGTTCTCAGACAATGGACAAGCTGCAGTCATCACTCCGCAGGAGACTGATACAGCGGAAGTTGAGCTGACTCGACCTCCATGGTCCGACATTGCTCCTCACGACACTTTTGCATCGCACGGGACGTCGTTGTTGCGCACAGGCGATGGCCATACTGGGCTTGTTCAACTTGAGAGGAACAATTCCCTTATCACGTGGATCAACTCACAAAAGATAAACATTAGTCCTTGTGGAGAAAATGGGGGCTGTGGCGCTTGGCTTGGGCTCGATCAACGTTGGATCGTTGCTGGCCTTTGGGGCACCTATACAGGCACCAAAACCGAATTCACTCGTCTTAAAGTTCCGCTCGTCATAAGCGACGCAACAAGCCCCGGCGTAGCGCTTGTGCCGGCGTTGAATCAATTTTTGCTCGTTGGAGACACCGAAGCAGAGATTGGTCGACTTCCCGAGCAAACACGAAACACAAGCGGCCAAAATAATTTTCGCGACCGAACCTCAAACGAAGAATACCGCGGGACACGCCCAAATCGGTATGCCATTTGGCTCAAAGGACAAGTAAACAATCTAACGGAACACTTTGGCCCAACACGCCAACGTCCCAAAGTGCTCTTTAGTTACGCTCCACATGCAACACTCAGTGCAGCAACGGGTGATGTTATTGTAGGCGAAGGCCGTATTCCAGAAAAACTCCCATCTCATTGGGCAGCGGTTGAGCCACAGGTCGAATTTGATCCAATTCTCATGGCGAACGAATGGACTCCAGCCATGCGGTCGGCGCAAATTCAGCCGCCCGCTAAGCCCTGGTGGCTTGATTCTCTTGGGCTCAAACAGGCCGTCGGCCAACTTCAAAAGGCTCCCATCCGCCCTCAACCGTTGCGGGTCGCTGTGATTGACAGTGGAGTAGATGTTAAACATCCGGCGCTGTCCGGCGTTTTTGCTCTCAATGAAAAAGAAATCGAAGGCAACGGTATTGACGACGACGGCAACGGACTCACGGATGACCTCATCGGATATGATTTTATCGACGAGAAACCCACGCCTGACGATGAATTTGGTCATGGGACTCACGTTGCCGGACTGATTAGAAACACTTGGTCGAGCGACGGCACGTTCGGCGGAGCGTTCAATGCACGACTTAAAATTTTCCGCGCTCTTGATGCACGCGGGAAAAGCAACAGCATCGACCTTTCCAGAGCCATAGCCGCTGCCATTGCAGACAATTCGGATGTGATGAATTGCTCATGGGGAGGAGGACCCGAGACGCAAATCCTGCACGATGCCTTCGCTGCTGCCCATCGAGCACAGATCCTTATTTTCTCGTCCGCCGGTAATGACGCAATAAACACAGATGTGAATCCTCAGATTCCGAAAAAATTTTCCGGAGTGCTTTCGGTGGGAGCATCGACAGCCAATCAAACTCGGGCGCGTTTCAGCAATTGGGGCGCTTCCTCTGTCTTCCTGTTCGCACCCGGTGCAGATATCGTTAGCACCCTTCCGGACGGACGCTTTGGAGAGAAGTCTGGAACAAGCATGGCTTCGCCCATTGCAGCCTCTGTGGGTACGCTCGTATTGGGAACCCTACGAGCAAAGCACCCCGAATGGTCGCGCGCACAACAAAATGAGACTGCGACCTCGATCCTATGCATGAGCTCAGAAAAAAACCGTCTTGCGCAACCAAACTCAAAATGCGGCTCGCTCAATGCTTTAACGGCTGTCCGAATGAGTCTGGAGGACCTGCAATGACTTGCGTTCAAGCAGACGGTCAAGTACCAATTTTCGTCACATAATGTGTTCAAACGTCTAATCTCGGAGTCACCATGGCCAAGCTGGTCATCAAGGACCTCAACAAAGTTTACGATAACAAAGTTGAAGTTCTGAAGAATGTGAACATCGAAGCGGCTCACGGAGAGTTTCTTGTCCTCGTGGGACCCTCGGGCTGTGGTAAATCCACGCTTCTGCGCATGATTGCCGGGCTAGAGGACATCACCTCTGGCCAAATCGAAATCGGTGAACGGGTCGTCAATGAACTCGCACCCGCAGAGCGCGACATTGCTATGGTCTTTCAGGACTACGCCCTTTATCCGCACATGAGCGTGCGCGAAAACCTGAGCTTTGGCTTGCGCATCAAAAAACGTCCACAGGCCGAAATCGACGAGCGCATTCATGCGGCCAGCAAGATGCTCAACATCGATCACCTTTTGGATCGCAAACCCAGCCAACTCTCGGGTGGTCAGCGCCAACGTGTGGCCATTGGACGCGCTATTGTTCGCAAACCTGCTCTGTTTCTTTTCGACGAGCCTTTGTCGAATCTCGATGCACAGCTGCGCAGTCAGACGCGTATCGAACTCGCTGCTCTTCATCAAAAAGTCGGTGCAACTGTTGTTTACGTAACGCACGATCAGGTTGAGGCGATGACTCTTGCCGATCGCATTGCGGTGCTCAACAAAGGCCGCGTGCAGCAGCTGGGTTCACCTCTGGAGCTTTACAACAAGCCAGTCAACACATTCGTGGCATCTTTCATCGGCAACCCGAGCATGAACTTCTTCAAAGGTCAGCTCGACATTTCCGGTGGCAAGAAAATTTTCACTGTGAATGATTTGAAAATCGACCTCTCGGATGCACCAACTCCAACCAAGCCCGGTGCATACACCCTTGGACTCCGTCCCGAATCGCTCAAAGTTCTGGCGAAAGAAGGACGCGAATCACAGGGCAATGTTGATTGCACTCCCAAGGTCGTGTTGGTCGAACCCCACGGCCACGAAACTCATCTGGTGGCCACAATGGCCAATCAGCAAGTCATTATTCGCTCAGCAAACCCCAAGCGACTGCAAGTCATGGAGGCAGCGGTCAGAGGGTCAGAATTAGCAACCACTATCGATCGTAAAGCACTGCACTGGTTCGACTCCACGGAAGAAGGCGGACGCGTGAATGAATTACAATAAAATCCCATTTTCTATTTGCAGAAAAGTTCATCTCTCTCTCGTGTGCGCAAGCCTGCTTGGGCTTGCGGGTGGATGTCGCTCGTCGAGCGTCACAGCACGCACATCGATTGAGGAGACAACCAATTACTCCACCGAACCCAAATATCAGTGGGGTCAAAACGCGTTCGGCGTCGAAGAATTGCGCCGTAACTCGCAACGGAACAGCGCTCGTGCAAACGAACTGCCCACCGTTGAAATTGAGACAACCCTCATGAGCCAAACAGGAGAACAAGAGCTGAGCCTCACCGCTTCGTCGGGCGCAAAGATCTTTTACACCCTCGATGGTTCAATTCCGTCGGCGAATGGACTTCGTCCACAAGGGTCGACAAAAACATTCACGGCGAACGAAAAAATTTCTCAACCAACAATCGTGAGAGCTATCGCTGTTGATAGCCGCGGTGTTGCGTCTATTTTGCGCTCGGCCATTGTCACACCACGCCGTGCGGAATTCAGACTCAGCAAACTTCCTGCACACACTAAACAGGTCAAAGCTGTATACGTGACGGGCTCATTTAGAGGTTGGTCTACAGGTTTCGATGAAGGCTATCGTCTTTCGCCTCAAACAGATGGCTCCTTCCAACGCACTGTTTTGCTCGAACGCAATCAGGATGTTCTCTATAAATTTATTGTGAGATACGAAGACGAAACGTTCGAATGGCTTGCGGATTCTACGCAACCACAAAGCGGACTCGCGCCTTACAACAACAATATTCTTTTTGCTCCGCGCACACTTCTTGCAAAATCCTTTATCGGTAAACGCGATGGTCTCATCGACGAAGCGGCTGTTGATCTCGACATGCAATCGGTGGCAGCTCTGGACGCGGGCGAAAGGATTATCCGATTCAAACTCAAAATGTTTGAAGGAGACGCCGAGAAAGTTTCTGTTCGCTTCTCGGACGGTCAGCAAATCGCACTTCAGCCCCAAACAGGCTACATGGTTGGTGCGTTGCGCTACACTGTTTTTTCAGGTCTGCTCACGCTTCCTGAAAACAGTCTTCAATCAAAGTACGTCGTCGTCGCCAAAGATGGCGATTCAACATACTTCATTGGCCGCAAAGGCTTGCTGACTAGCGAACCTTTTTCAGCAAACCAAAGACAAAACGCATTTGATTTCAACTACAATTCAGTCACTCAGCAAATCAATGGCGCAGACCTGTATCAGGTTCCACTTTGGGCTGTTGATGCGAGTTGGTATCAAATTTTTCCTGAACGCTTCCGTAACGGCGACCCATCCAATGACGTCGTCGGAATGTTTCCAACGGAATGGGAAAAGAGCCGCCCTGAGCTCTCCAAGCTCGAACGTTCAGTGTCTCCTTGGACAACCAGCTGGTTTAGTTTTACCCCGACCGAACGCAACATGGAGCGCATCGTCCGCCAAACTCAACCCGAGCTTGACCCACGGGAAATTCAGCGCCAAATCATCTTCACACGCAGATATGGCGGCGACCTCCGCGGTGTTCGCCAAATGCTGCCCTACCTGAAGTCTCTCGGAATCACGGGCGTGTATTTCAACCCCGTTTTCGACTCCGATTCACTGCATCGCTACGACACCAAAGACTACCGTCATGTGGATGCCAAATTGGGGCCAATGACTGTAGGCCCAGATGGCAAACCAGATCTCTATGAAGACGACAAACGGCTTCTTGCAAGCGAGAAGCTCGATGACCCGTCGACTTGGAAATACACACGTGCCGACAAAGAATTCATTGCTTTGGTTGCTGAACTGCAAGCCAATGGAATTCGCGTGGTGATTGATGGCGTATTCAACCATTCAGCATCCAACGGCCCACTCGTCGAAGACATCGCCAAACGCGGTCGTTCGTCACCCTACTACGATTGGTTTGCGACATCGTACGAAGGTGAGCCAAACTACTATGCGCGTTCGTGTCAGTTGTCCGAGTTTTATCCGGATGCAGCGCGCTACCCGTTCGCTTCCAAGATCCGCTTCGATTCATGGGCCGGTTTTTGTCCGCTCATCAATCATCGCCAAGGGTTTGCGAATGGAGCCTTGCACCCAGGACTCCGTGAGCACATCTTTGCCGTCGTAGACCGCTGGTTCAAACCTCAAAACATCGACGGTATCCAATTCAAAGGCGTCGACGGAATTCGTCTGGATGTGTATGCCGATGTGCCTGCGTCGTTCTGGCGGTTGTTTAGAAATCACCTGAAAGAAGTTAAGCCCGACGCCTTAATTATTGCCGAAGATTGGTACGATGGTTTTGAAATGCTGCAAGGCGATCAGGCCGATGGCATTATGAATTATCGCTCGCGTACGTTGGCAGAAAGCTGGTTTATTAACCCAGACCAAAAGAACAAATTTACTCCGAGCACCGCGCGTAATTTCTTGGAAGCTCGTCTCAATGGATACCGTGAGCACACGAAACATGCACTTTGGACGATGCTCGACAGCCACGACACCGACCGCTTCTTGAGCAAGACCATTTGGCAAAACCGCTGGCTCTCGACACGTCCGCAAGACGGCAACAGCTGGGACAACGACACGGTCAACAAACCCGATCGTGGCGCTTTGTACTCAAACGACAAGCCTGGACTTTTGGAGAAGGAATTTTTCAAAGGCATCGTTGCTTTCCAGATGGCCTATGTGGGCGCACCCGTGGTCTATTATGGAGCTGAAGTGGGCATGTGGGGCGCAGACGATCCAACCTGCCGCAAACCAATGTTATGGGAAGACATGGGACTGGGTCAGCAATTTGAAACTCAATGCGTGACGCATCCTGGAACGTGGTGCCTCGAAAATGCCAATGTGAAATTCTCAACAGATCAAGACAAAGACCTGCTCGCGGTTTATCGCCGTATGCTGAAGGCGCGCAACGAGCATCCGGCATTGCGCCGAGGCAAATTGAATTCCGCGCTGAATGTCACGGTCCGAGGACAAACCTACACGATAGGACAGCCAGAGGCTGATTACACATGGTTGTGGGGCTTCGAACGTTCATTTGGCGATAAGAACTTCGCCTACTTCCTGTCGAACGAGCTCATGAGCAAAGACTCTCAAACAGTGCAAATCCAGACACGCTTTATTCCCGGAAAAGACGCAATTGAACTTGTGTCCGGACGAACCTACCCTGTAGATGAGAAGGGCAGGATTACAACGACAATCGGACGCGAACGTTCGGTTCGGTTCGTTCAAAATCCCTGACCTCCCTCTGAGGACCGGACGAAATCCACCTCGCCCGGTCTCTCAAAAAAATAAGGAACAGACACATGAGCGAAACCAAAACGCGCCTGAGCGATGATATGAAAAAGGCCATGAAAGAAGGTGAAAAAGACCTTCTGGGCGTCCTGCGCATGATGATCAACGAAATTCGAAATGCAGAAATCAACGACCTCAAAGAACCCGGCCGAGTCCGCACTGAGGCTGAAGTCGTTCAAATTTTGGCTGGCTACCAAAAGCAACTTCAAAAAAGCATGGCCGAATACCCTGCAGACCGACAAGCACCTCTCAAGGCCGAGCTTGCGATTGTCGAGCGCTATCTGCCCAAAGCACTTTCAGGCGCAGAACTCGAAGCCTTTATCAAAGATTATTTGGGTAAAACCAGCGAGCGCACTTTCGGCGTCCTGATGAAAGCATTGCAGGGTGAGCTGGTTGGCCGCGTTGATGGCAAATCACTCTCCGAAACTTTGAAAAAGGTGCTCGGATGATGACTCCTGTTTATGTCATTCAAGGTGCAAATTCAGCAATGGCGCGCTCATTGATTGCACTCAATCCAACGGCGCGTTTTGTGCTGTTGTCTGAGAACCCTTTGACCTTCACACCAGACGTCGAACATATTGCATTCCAAGGCTCAGCACTTGACGAAGATTTTCTCAAATCGTCGATTCAGGCTGGACTTGAAAAATTTCAACGACTCGACGGCTACGCTCACTTTTGTGGCTCGATTCTTCTCAAACCACTTCACCTCACACGAATTGATGAGTGGGAAGAGGTCATGCGACGTCATGTCACAACTGCATTTGTCGGACTCAAGGCTATTTTGCCGACGTTTAGGCAACAGGGCCACGGCAGTGTGGTTCTGATTTCGAGCACAGCTGCACGCATTGGACTGCAAAACCACGAGGCCATTGCTGCCGCAAAAGGTGCTCTTGAAGCCATGGTCAGATCATGCGCTGCAACTTACGCCCCCATTCGCTTCAACGCTGTGGCCGCAGGCCTCACACGCTCGCGCATGAGTCAGCGAATCGTTGACAATGAGAACGCTCTTAAGGCCAGTTTGCAATTACAGGCCCTTTCGAGACTGGCTGAACCCGAAGATCCTGCCAACGCAGTTTCCTTTCTTTTGAGTCCTCAAAGTGCGATGATGACGGGGCAGATCATTTCCACCGATGGCGGCTTGTCGGTTACAAAGAGAATGGGTTGAGACCAAAATGAACAGATCACAAATCTTCAAAAAGTCATTCCTCCCTACATTGCTGGCGATTGGTTGTGCAGTTGCTTGCCAAACTCCACGCGGATTCAACGACTCGGATAATGTCGTTTCGGGAGCGAGCGACGACTTGAGCATGAATGACGAATCTCTGAAAACAATCATTGGCTACGTCTCGAAAGCAGGATTCCCAAAGTGGGACCATCATCGCGCAACCTGTGTCATTCTCTGTGAGTCCGGAGGGCGCGCGCGAGCGCGCAACGGAGTGCACGTCGGGTTGTTTCAGATTAACGAGACATATGTGGGCACAGAAGCGGGTCGAGGAGTCCGACATCCAACACAAGAAGGTTGGAATGCCAGCGGACGCTCTTGCGGCCGCAATCTTTCCGACCCACAGGTGAATGCAGACTGTGGCTTTATTCGTCTTTCGCGCGCTGGCTGGAAAGACTGGGATTGTGGGGGTGCAGTGCCCTCGCTTATGCCTAAGGTCGAAGCTTGTATCGACCGTCTGGATAATCGTTTCGGCAAATAAAAAAGGCTGCACAGTGTGCAGCCTTTTTTTTGAACGCACATCTGCGCACACCCTTAATTCGATGTGCTCATAGAGATAGAGCAGAGTCTTAATTCAACGGACACGAGCACACGGTGCGGGGTGTACAAATAATGCCGCCATTGGGCGGCACCGGTCGACAATCGCTATCTGCTCGGCACGCGGGCCAACGGCCTTCAAAACGAGTCATCACTGTTACGGGAAACGAAAATTGCTTCGT
>CAYWSV010000033.1:22152-22873 GCA_964460155.1 uncultured Oligoflexia bacterium
ACTCGTCCGCCCTCGGTGAAGGTCACCTCAAAATCGTTGATCCCTTCAGCGACCGAAAACCAGCGCTGACGGTGCTTCGAGCCGGGAAGAAAATCAATTTTCTCAGAGCGTCCGCCCGACTTATATTCACGGTCCGTAAATGGATAGGGCTCGGAATGCATGCCCGGAGTCACGTTCACAATCTTCACACGTCGGTTGGAGGCTGTAGGTTGCTCGGGATCAAAAAAATAGCCACGCACAGGTTGCAGCGATTCTCCGGGGCATGCGCCGGTGTATATGACCTGCTGAAAAACAAGAGTATCGGTGCGAGCTCCAGTGGGACTGTCAATCACGAATCCAGGTGCAGCAAGAGCCGCAGACGAGAAAACAAGCGCCGAAAAACCCAAAAAACTCTTCATAGGGCCCCCTCAGTTTAGCTTAAACACTGAGAAAGTGCCTTATCATTCGACTCGTTTTGACTCAAGACGCATTAGCATCCAGAGGAGTTTTTGCGCGCAGTTTCGGGAGAGGTCACGGAGTCTTCCTCACCCACTTGCGGAAGTGGTGTGATGGACGCACCACCCGAAGTTGCTTCACCATCGACCGTCGATAACAAACCCATGGGGAAGATCCCGTAGGCAGACAAAATCGAACCGCTCGCACCCTTCACAGGATTTATTCCATCTTTGGACGCGTCGTAGTTGATGAGGAAAGCGTCTAGATCTTTTTTCGCCAGACCATT
>CAYWSV010000034.1:0-230 GCA_964460155.1 uncultured Oligoflexia bacterium
CCTGGCTATGCTCTTTGCAGGTGTATTCGTTCTTGGATGTCTCTCCAATTTGCCAGCGTTGAAGGACAGCATTCCCCATGACCTGCTCAGAATCGCCAAACGCTTCGGAGACGTAGGCTTCATGGGCTGGTTGGGGAGCACTGTGCTGTTGATGCTCGGGCTCGGTTCTCTCGAACGCAGTCTCAAAGGAATCCCCTGGGGAACGCTTTTGCTTGTGTGTGGAATGAGCA
>CAYWSV010000034.1:279-22542 GCA_964460155.1 uncultured Oligoflexia bacterium
CTTCCGGAAACCGTTTCCGCTCTGGTGCAAAAGAATATTGATGAACCCTTGCTGCCGGCCGCATTTGCTTCGAGTGCCGCACTCCTCTCTGCATTTTCAAGTTCGGTCGGAGTTGCCCTGCCGGTCTTCATGCCCATTGTCGAGGCCGTGTCGAAAACACTTGAAGCTGGCCTAACTCAAGCTCTGATCATTTCGGTTGCGGTCGGTTCACATCTGGTGGACGCAAGTCCGCTCTCCACGCTCGGCGCATTGTGTCTCGCCCAAATTAAAGATCCGGCAGAGCAGAACCGCGCCTACCGATCCCTGCTTATCTACAGTTTCTGCATGATTCCTGTGGCAGCCTTATGGGCCTTTGTACTGCGGATCATGTTCTGAATGAAATTTTTTGGAGGTGCCGAGGGGATTCGAACCCCTGTGAAAACGATTTGCAATCGTTTGCGTAGCCGCTCCGCCACAGCACCCTTAGGAAAGTGACCCGCTTATAGCCAGCAAGGGTCAAAATTGCAAGTCCGCCACTCAGCTGCGCACCGGCCCTGCAAAACAGGCCTGAAACTCATCCCACAGCTCATCGAGAACGAGAAAAATCTCTGGATGCCGTGCTTTATACTTTTCTCGAGTGCGGTCCATCGACGTATTTGGAACATTGAAATGCGTATGGCCGCCGCGTTTTTCACGATCAAAATACAATTGAGCCGAAAATCTGTCGCAAATCTCAACAATATTTGCCAAAAACTCATCTTCCGAAAGCTTAAAACCCAATCGGCTACAAATATCCTCGATGACGCGCTCTTCAAGCTCTGCGTGCATCTTACCCAAGTCTTTCTCACGCACTTTGACAGGGTAGACCACATCGCTGGCGTAAACCTCGGCAAGGTCGTGCATTGTCGCAAGACGATACAGTTCGATTCTCTCTTGTGGACGCAATCCAAGCGCCGAGGCCAGAATGCGTGCGAGAAAAACGACCTGATACGTGTGCTCGCCCACACTCTCGGCAAACAGATAACTCCAGCCTTTGTAGCGATAATGCTCTTTGAGTTTTTCCATCATGCCCACAAAGGTTGAGGAGTACTCACCGATACCTCCCTCAAGCCGAGCGCGGGTCGCGTCATCACAAAGTCCGTCGAGAAAGGCCACGGCCTTCTGCCAGTCGATCTGCGTCTCTGGATCGACACGTCTAGCCTGATCTGTCTCAGAATCGGCCTGAGTTGCTGGATGTTTACTCGCCAGCGATTCACCGGCAAGCGCCTTACGCCTCATGTTGTGATAATGCGTGCGATAGCGTTCAGCGAGAAAATATGAATTTCCAAGCAGACATTCTTTTTCAATAAAGAGCATTGCTGCAAAGGCATCAACCAACTGATGCAATCCATAAAGTTCGGGCGAACGCGTTGTGCGCATGCGAAAACTGTCTTCAGTTTCTTTGAACAAACGTCCGCGCACTTCCCTATAAAGAGCCGAAGCTTCGGGGTGTCTTTGTCTCAAATAAAAACTAGGATCGCCTAACAAAGCCTTGGGCAACTCTGCGAAAATTGCCATTTCGATAAGCTCACACTCAGCCTCTTTCGAGAGACCTAGCTGCGGTGCGAGGGCAATCGACAACAAGACTTGAGTGAAACCATGTTCAGCGGCAGATTGTTTTTTCAAGCAAATCGCATCGGAAAACAGCGGCAGCGAACAAATAATTCTCAGTTTGCCCAGACGGCTCGGCAGCATTGCGTCCACGTTTAATTCTCCTCAGGCAATTTTAAGAAAATTGATAGCCCTTTGTGTATTCCATATATCTATCACAAGTCGCGAGCACCGCAGCGAGTTCTTCAGGTTTCACTTCACGCACCACTTTTGCAGGTGCACCCAACACAAGACTGCCTGGCGGAATCTGGGTTCCCTGAGTGACCACAGCACCCGCACCCACAATCGATCCACGCCCAATCACTGCACCATCCATAACAATTGCTTGCATGCCAATGAGACATTCATCTTCAATCGTGCAGCCATGAATCATCGCCAAATGCGCAATGCTCACGCGTCGTCCAATTGTTGTCGCCGCCTTTTTAAACGTGCAGTGAATGACTGCGCCGTCTTGAATGTTGGTTTGCTCACCAACAACAATCGTGTGCACATCACCGCGGACCACAGTATTAAACCAAACGCTGCAATCCTTGCCCAGCGACACATCACCAATGACCCTTGCACCATCTGCCAAAAACACGCTCTCGTGCAGTTGAGGCCAGCGCCCCTGATACGCACAAACCGATGCCAATGGGCTTCGGTGTGGGGCTTTGAGAACATCCTGTTGCATCAAAAATTTGTCTCCATAAACAGCCGGTTTGACCGATACATTGGTCATGATTTTCGCAAAACGCAGAAAAAGTCTAGCACCCCATCTACTGTCGGAAAATGTCCGGCACGGTTTTTTTTCGCGAAAACTTTTCGGCTGTCTCATTTTCTGTGCAGCGGCCCAGCCAAATTCCGGCAATGCCGAACCCTTGAGAAAGAGCGCTCCGCTCTATGAAAATCCGTTCGATCTGAGCGCCGGAGGAGCAAGCCTAACGCGTGCGACTCAGGAGGGGGTGTTCTTCTCAAACCCCAGCCTTC
This sequence comes from uncultured Oligoflexia bacterium, assembly GCA_964460155.1. Taxonomy (GTDB): domain Bacteria; phylum Bdellovibrionota_B; class Oligoflexia; order Silvanigrellales; family Silvanigrellaceae; genus RFOM01. The sequence continues at coordinate 2,875 of CAYWSV010000034.1, forward strand.
CCGCACTTGGAGCAGGATTTTTGCGCTGGATTTACGGACGCACAGCCTTTCATTTCGGAGCCGATGCCATCGATCTTGGTCGCGAAATCTATGAAAAAAAGAAAGCTGGAAACCTTAAAGTTGATTCAGATCTTGTTGAAAAGCTCCTGAAAACTCCCATCCACGTCGGCAACGATGCGACTTTGGGTTTCCTCACAGCCTTCGGTGGGCTGAGCGCCTTCCAAACCCTACGGACCGATATCGAGGGACGCCAGTTTGGCAGCCAAGGCCTGCCTGAGGTGCGCACCCGTGCAGACGCTGCTGTCGGACTCGCTGCATTGGCGGCAATTCCGGTTGGAGATCTTCTTGGTGTCGGGGTTTCGGTCAAACCCACGTATGCCGCCGAGACCTCTGAAAACATTTCGCTCTCTGATTTTAGTGGCAGCGGTGCAAAACAAATGCTCACCGACATTAAAAAGAACACACGCTACGGACTCGGAATTTCGGTGGGTGCGGGCAGCACGTTACAACTCCGCAGTCCCAACTTTGATGTCCGCATAGCTGTTACTGCCGATGACATCGGCCAAACACAGTTCAGTTCCGGAGTCTCGCCATGGAAACAGACTCTGAATGCGGGAATCGGAATTATTCCTCACACTCGCGGCAGCGCGATTCATTGTGCCGCCGACCTACGTGATTTGAAGCGGGCTTATGGGGAGCACTGGACCCGCCGATTTCGTGCAGGCTGCAAGCTGTTGGTCGCATCGCGCATTGGCTTTGGAGGCGGCTACTATCAGGGATGGCCGAGCTACGGTTTTGTGGCAAATCTTGTCTTGATGAGACTCGAAGCCGGCAGTTACACGCGTGAGTTTGGAAGTGAGGCGGGAACCCGGGGACGCAGGGTTTATTTTGTTGCTACGGGGTTTGAAATACCATGACGCAAAATCACGCCCCTCGAATTCATCTCACACCGCGCGACAAGTTCCACTCTTATGTTCAGCTCCTCGTTGTTGCGATGCTTTGGACCGCAACTTCATGCGGACCCAACGTTTTTGAGAAGTATGCCCCTGCAAACGATCAAGAAAAGGCCGAGCTCGACATGGAGGCCAGTCGATATTCCACGGCCTCAGAACGACTGGTCCGAGTGCTCGAAACAGAACCCGACAATCATTCCGCACGCAGCCTTCTGGCTGCGGCCTATGCTGCGCAGGCGGGCATCACAACCCTTGGTCTGATCAAAAACGCGGCCTCACTCAAAAGCGCGGGGTCAACAGGCCTAGGCGTCTACACGGCGCTCCTTCCCACCGCGACTTTGGAAGGGCTAACGTTTATGGGACTCGCATGCGACGCGATGGCGGCGATTCCAGTTGCAGACCGGACCACGGAAATGAAACTTCAGTACAGCCTCTTCTTTTCCTCGTATGCCTTCCTTCAAATTAAGTATTTCATCGACAACCCTGCAGCTCTGGCCAGCTTGAGTGTTGCCGACGCAGCTAAGTTGATATTAACATTAGCTAAAGCTGGTGAAGTCGGAGGCAGCTCTCCGCTCACGACCGCAGCAATTGCTGTGGCAACCACCCTCGAGCAAGCCCCCGGAACGAGTCTGGAAAAGGTCAAAACCATCCTCACCGCAAATTCATCGGGCTCGGGTGGTTGAACCCTGCCCACCTCCGCGCTATAGGTTTTGCAGTTGATTAAAGAAAGTGCGGAAGGAAATCATGAGACTCTCCACCGAACAACTCGAACGTTTGTCTGAACGCGTCTTCAAAGTCCTGAAAGCTTCAGGACACGTGGGCTTCGATTACACTGCCGACGAAACAGTTGAGGATCGCGTCCTCGATGCGATTATGGATGTTCTTGAAGAAGACGCCAAAACGGAAGACAGGCTTTCACGCGAGGCTGAGCGTCTTGTGCAGCAACAAAGCCACATTGCAAAAGCTTCCGGTAAATCACTCGACGATCTCGTTGAAGAAGTGAAAAGCCGTCTTGCGAAGGCAAAACGAGTCACTCTCGGCGACGGGCCCGACCGCGCAGATACGCTGGCTGAAAAAGTTTTCAAAGCCGTGTGGAACGTCGAAGGCATCGACTTCTTCTCGGAAGATACAAAGGTTCAAAACTGCATCGCGCGCGCAATCCACCGTTTCCGTCACGATGACGAACGCATGATCGACGCCGTTGAACGCCTTGCAGACCGCAAGACAAATGAAGAGCGCTACACCGCATCGTGGTGTCTGGCCTTCGACCGCTATCTCAGCGAAGTGAAGCAAAAAATCGCCGCCGTTCAAACGACTGCGGGCGAACCTAAAACGATGAGCACCTTGGGTTAATCGAAAGGATTGTCGGCATGGAGGCTGCTGCTGCTCCCGTTGCACAGGAGTTTGTGCATCTCCATGTCCATTCCGAATATTCCCTTCTCGACGGCAGCATTAAAGTCAAAAAACTCGTTAAAGAGTTAGTCGCCCGCCAAGCAAAGGCAGCTGCTCTGACGGATCATGACGCGCTTCATGGCGCAGTTGAGTTTTATCTCGAGTGTCAAAAAGAGAAAATCAACGGAATCATTGGCTACGAAGCGAACGTCGAGCCTCTTATTCTCTCAGGCAGCAAAACTCCCTTTCACCTGATTCTGTTGGCCGAAACCAATCAAGGCTACTCCAACATCATCAAACTTTGCTCGTTGGCAAACACCGACGGGAAAAATCGGATGGGCCCAGAGTCGATCGTCATGACTTGGGACGAACTCCGCACGCACTCCGAGGGTATCATTTGCCTGACGAGCTGTATGAAGGGAGAGTTGCAACAGCTTCTGATTGAAGAAAAACCTGAGGATGCAGAACGCTTTCTCGGCGAACTCAAGTCTGTGTTTGGCGAAAAAAACGTTTTTGTTGAACTCATGGACAACGGTATCCCCGAACAGAAACTGCTCATTCCGCATCTCGTTCGAGTGGCTACCAATCAGTCACTTGGTGTCGTTGCAACGGCCGATGTTCATTATCTGAAGCCTTCTGACCGCGACACTCATCTTTCGCTTCTGGCCATCAAACATAAGTTGCAAAAAACAGATGTTCAGGGGTTTGATCCAGCGCTGAATTTTCATCTCGCGACTGCTGCCGAGATGTTTGAAAAATTCCGCGACATTCCCGAGGCTCTCGAAAACACCGTGAAAATCGCCGAGCGGTGTAAGATTTCGGTGGATACCAAAAGCATTTTCATGCCAGATTTTCGGCAAAGGCCCGACGAATCTGCAGACGACTGCCTTGCCCGATTGTCGCGAGAAATGCTCGAGCAGCGCAAACCTGCTGTGATGCAATGGATGGGCGCCGAGTTCAACGACGATGTATGGACCACCTACAAAGAACGCTTGGAATATGAACTTGCCGTCATCAACAAGATGAAATTTGCCGGCTACTTTCTCATCGTTCAGGACTTTATTAACTGGGCCAAAGAACGCGGTATTCCAGTGGGTCCAGGACGCGGCTCGGCAGCAGGAAGCTTGGTGACGTACTCGTTGCGCATCACTAACATCGACCCCATTCGCTTCAATCTTCTCTTCGAGCGCTTTCTCAATCCCGAACGTATCAGCATGCCCGATATTGATACTGACTTCTGCATGGACCGTCGTGGCGAAGTTTTGGATTATGTCTACAAGCGTTATGGAGCACGCAACGTTTCCCAGATCGTGACCTTTGGTCGCTTGATGGCAAAAAACGCGCTTAAAAATCTTGCGCGTATTTTGGGTTGGAGCTTTTTCGAGAGCAATGAATTTGCAAAACTGATTCCAGAAACTCCAGGTATCACCCTCGATCAGGCCTTTAAGGAAGAAGAAAGACTCCGAGAGCGCATTGAAAACGACGAACGCACGAGGGTTTTGTGGAATGGTGCGCTCGCAATTGAAGGAACGCTCAACTCGCTAGGCATTCATGCCGCGGGTGTGATCATCTCCGACCGCGCTCTGGACCAAAGCTGTCCACAGCTTGAGTCTGAAGGGCAGATGATCACCCAGTTCGAACACAAGTTCGCCGAAAAAATCGGACTCATCAAATTCGACTTTCTAGGACTCAAGACACTCACGGTTATTGAAAAAGCCGTGCAAGAAATTCGCAAGAAACACGTTCCATCTTTCGATATCGAGACCATCGACCTCGAAGATCCGCGTGTTTACGACATGGTCTCTACAGCACACCTCACGGGCATCTTCCAGCTTGAGTCGAGCGGAATGAGAAAGCTCATTTCCGAGCTTCGGCCCACGTGTTTTTCCGACATCGTTGCTGTTGAGGCGTTGTTCCGTCCGGGCCCCTTGGGCTCGGGAATGGTCGCCGATTTCGTCAACCGCAAACACGGAAAAACACCAGTTGAGTATCCGTTCGCTGAGCTCGAACCTATTCTTGCAGACACCTATGGTGTCATCGTCTATCAGGAACAGGTCCAAAAAATTGCGGCTGTGCTGGCCAATTATACGCTCGGCGAAGCCGATTTGCTGCGGCGTGCAATGGGTAAAAAAGATAAAGCCGAAATGGAACGGCAAAAAGCACGCTTTGTCGAGGGTGCCGCGAAAAATGGCCACAACGCGCAGAAAGTGTCTGAGTTCTTCGACTTGATTGCCAAATTCGCCGAGTATGGATTCAACAAGAGTCACTCAGCGGCTTATGCGTACGTCACCTTTCAAACTGCGTATCTCAAAACTTATTATCCAACCGAATTTATGGCTGCGATCATGTCGTGTGACCTCGACAACACAGACAAAATCGTTTCCTATGTACGCGACTGCAAGCGGATGAATATTACGCTTCTTCCGCCAAGCGTGAACTCGGCAGAATTCGAATTCACAATTCCGTCTCCAAACACAATTCAATTTGGTTTGGGAGCTATCAAAGGTCTTGGTAAGGGGATTATCGACCTCATCACACAGGAGCGTGAGCTCAACGGTTTATTCGAAACTGTGCCGGAATTTATTGCACGACTTGACCCCCGTAAAATAAACAAAAAAGTGCTCGAGAGTCTTATTAAGTCTGGTGCCTTTGATGAGATTGCAACCAATCGAGCAGAGCTGATGAGCAACTGCGACAGCTGGTTGCGCGCAATTTCCAAAGAGTCCGACAGACAAGACAGCGTCGGCGACGGAATTTTCGATCTCTTTGCTGCCCCGGAAGAAGACAAACCTAAAAAATCGACTGTAGACAAACAACCTGAACATCAAAAATCAGGACGCTCTTCATCAACTCGCCGCAACAAGCGATTCAATCCTTTGGCTCTTGAAACGCGACTAACGCCCGAAAAAACTACTGTTCAAAATCTTCTTGCTGGTGTGCAACTCAAGAAAACAACGCCATGGTCACTGCTCGAGCAACTCAACCATGAAAAAGCGACTCTTGGTTTTTACATGTGTGGACATCCAGCTGACCTGCTTGCGGATGATTTAAAAGAAATCGCTCAAGCCCCTATCTGCGACTCGCTCAATTTTCTTGATGGTGATGAGGTTCCCGATCACAAACGGCGAACATTCAAAATCGCCGGAATCGTCACCATGGCGCTCGAAAAGGTCACCAAAGAAGGCAAAAAATTCGGTGTTTATAGGCTCGAAGATGGAAGCGCTGATATTGAGATCTCGGTTTTTGCATCACAGTATGCTGCACTCGTAAATAAACCCAAAATCGGTGATGCAGCATGGATGGAAGTCAAAGTGCGCAAAGGTATCGAGGAAGGAAGCGTTAAAGGCATCTGTCAGGCACTTGGCCTTGTTGCAGACAAACGCGCAGAGCTCGCGCGACAAATTCTTCTTGTCGCTGAAGAAAGCTTCATCCAGAAAAGCGAAAATTTGGATGAACTCATTGGAATAGTCTCAAAGCATAAAGGCTCGACACCCCTTGCTCTGGATGTTTCGTGGCCCAGTGAGAAAGTGCGCGTTCGCGCGCGACTCAACAAATACTCCGTCACTCCTTCGGATGAACTTATCTTCGGACTGGAAAACAAATGGCCCGGTGAGATTCAGGTGAGACGAATCTACCGAGCCGCTTCGACAAACGAACGGGCACCCACATCGGGGCGCCCGTAAAAGTCATTCAACACATAAATACGCGACGTATCTCGATATGACACCGCGCGACGCAGATCACTCAGCGTGCTTCTGCGAGCCACCTTTGGATTTTTTTCCTTCATTTGCAGCCACGTTTGTAGCCACGTCTGCGTTTTCGGACTCAGTTGCGCTTGTTTCATATGATTTTTCCAGACGATCCTTCGCATCTGCAATCAAACGCTGTGCAAGAGTCGTGCGCAGGGTTTTGAGGTCAGTCAGGCTGCGCGGCGCCGTCGCCTGAACAAGTTCATTTAAGTACCGTAAGTTGGAAACAACGTTGCGCGGAGTTGTGTTGAGTTCAACAAGCATCTTGACGACTTCAGTTCGCACCGATTCGTCGACGGGTTCTGCATATCCTTCAAAAAGCTTGTTCACTAAACCGTTCACAATCTTCTCGACTTCAGCAGTTGTCTTCTGACCGATTTGCTCGAGTGGAAGTTTGCCTAACAGAGCTTTTGTTTCTTCTTCCGTCAGCGACAAAGCCTTCAAAACCGCCTGTTTTGCCAATTCAACCAACTGCGACGCCTTATCCTTCAACATCTGTAAACCCTCCTGTGTATCAGTAAGCGACACAACGTTACTCCGTGGAGTCCGCAGGACAAATCGAAAGCGTCAGCTATGCCTGCGGAAGAACCTGCACGACGCAGCCGCCAGCTCTCCGAAAAGAGCCATAACTGGTTATACAAATTGATTGAAGCGGAAATTATTGCAATTTTGAGAAGAAGCGGTCAGTCCGGAACTTGGGAAGCAGGCTATCGCCTGAATTAATTGAATAAAAGACTCGTACGGCCTTGCCGTAGATCTTGTCGGAGTCGACGTATCCCCAAAAACGACCATCGTTCGAACAATCGCGATTGTCTCCGACAACCATCAGTTTTCCTTGAGGAACCACCCAAGAACGAGTCTCAAGGTTTGTGTTTCCGCCCTTCACGCTGCGCAAAATGTAGTGCGCAGGCTCAGCTTCCGAGAACTTTTCGAGGTAAAGACTTTTGCCTTCGCCCGTGTTGCAGGCCGAGCCATCGCCCATGTCTTCCAAAATTTTACGGTCTTCCTGAATAACTTCGGAGACGCGCTGATTGTTGATTTGCAGCACACCATTCTCGAAGGAAATGGAATCACCTCCAACGCCAACAACACGCTTTACGAAAGTGATACGCTCCATGGGGCTGTCGAAGAGAACAATGTCGCCACGCTTGGGTGTGTCCCATGACCAAATCTGCGTGCCCATAAACGGAAGCATAAGACCGTAGGAAAGTTTATTCACCAGCACGTGATCGCGGATTTTGATTGTGGGAAGCATCGAGCCCGTGGGTATGACGTACCAATTTACAATCGATGAACGCAGCGTCACCATCACGGCAATGATGACAATGACATCACGTAGCCAGCCGAGATTTTTCATTCCAAGAAATACCTTTCTTTCACATCCAGCGCAGATTTTTTGTACGCAAGCCGTTCCAAAAATCGCGCGCCTTAACGGCCCGCTTCCCGGGCGCCTGAAGTTCGAGGATCCTTAGCACACTTCCATCAAAGCATACCAATTCCAAGCCCTCGCCTGTGAAAATAATCTCGTCGGTTTTTGCTCTTGAATTTGGCGAAAGAGCTGTGTTCAGAATTTTAAGTTCTAAAGTCTCGCCCGCATTCTCGACCCGCAGTCGAGTTCCGGGCCAGCCGGCAAAAGCCCTCACCTTGTTGTGAAGGCCGCGGGCTGCAGTGCACTCTGGACGCAAAACACCCTCTTCAACTTGGATCTTTTTAGCCTTGGTCGCCTCATTATGGTTTTGTTCGCGAACGTCCAATCGCCCTGCGAAAAAGTCTGGCAAGATCTGTACGAGTTTCTGAGCACCCACAGCAAAAAGTTTTGCCAACAACTCGGGAGCCTGAATCGCCTCGTCGACGCTGTATTTTTCTTGAACGACAAGCGGGCCTGCGTCCATCGCACGCACCGTCCGCGCAATTGTAACGCCTGTCACACTGACTCCGTCTTCAAGAGCGCGTTGAACAGGCGCAGCTCCCCGATACAAAGGCAGCAAACTTGGATGAATATTCAGGGTTCCAAACTTCGGTATTGCAAGAAAATCTTCCGACAACACCTGTCCATACGCTGCTGTCACACAGAGATCCGGATGCAGCTGGCGCAGCTCAGTTAAAAAATCCTCAGCCTTTGCATTTTCCGGAGTCAAAACCTGAATCTGAGCTTCAACCGCTTTTTGATGAACGGGCGATGGAAGGATTGTCTGACCGCGCGGAGCACGAGTGGGTGGCTGACTGACCACTGCGACAACTTCAAAATCATCATTGTCCACAATTAGGCTTTCCAAAACTGGGACGACAACTGCGGGAGTGCCAAGAAAGATGATTCTTTTCTTACTTTTCATCAATGTCTTCCTTCACCTTTTTCTTGGTCAGTATTCAAACAGATTAAAGTCTTTTTAATAAGGACAACGGAATTTTTAAATCTGATTCAATCATCTCAAGAAGGAAATCACGCTCCCAAACTTGTGGATGAGGTATCTTTAAGCTGCTGCTGTCTGTGCCGTGCTGTAATGCCAAAGATGGTTCGAAAGATTGCCCTGCTTGAGTCTTTCCACAGAAAAAAAGCAGGTCAAAATCAACCGCACGCGGACGCCAGCGCTGCTCTCGATCGTGACCAAACATGTCTTCAATTCGACAAATCTCGGCATACAGTGCATCGGGATCGAGTCGAGTTTCAAATTCAAAAACAAAATTCAAATAAACATCGTGGTCTGATGTGTCGTGCTCGTTCGAGCGCAAGGGTTCGGTGAGAGACCAGCGAGATTGTCGACCAAGGCGTCCAACTTTTTCCAACTGCGACAAAGAACCGCGTGCATTCTGCACGCGGTCTCCGGTGTTTCCACCAAACGCAATCAAATAAACAAAAAACTCCACGTTCGTCCTGCTGCGAATCAATCCACTAAAGTTTCGCGGTAGCTGACGATCACTTCGGAGCCCATTGCAGGCGGCGCTTTGAAAACCACTGCGTGCAACGAAGAATCGTACGTGTAGTGCATAGCATTCAGCACTTGTCCGTCAACCCTGACTTCCAACGTTCCCGCATAGGGTATGCGGCCAGCAGGAAGACTCACACGCGTAGCCAATTCAACCGTGTTTTGGCCAATATTCCTCAACACCGACGACCAGTCGGATGAGCAGATATTTTCAACCGCTCCCCCGGTGAGTTGTGCGGCTTTGATGTAGTTCGTTCCCGATTCTTCGGGTCCGTTACTCATTGCGCAATCCAATCGACCGTCTTGTCCACGCAATCCCGTAATGGCACTTACACGGAAATTTCCGCTCCCTTTGACGTTTGCGTTGGCAGCCCAGCTCTTGAATTGGTCGGCGGTGAATTTGTGAGTTGTGACGGGCAATCCTTTGCTCGTTTTCATGAGTGCATAGGGAGCTATTCCGAACGCATCCAAAAATGGCGAGCGGCCTCCTTCACGACACAGATTCAAATCCTTTTTTCCGTCGGCTGTCAGGCTGGTCCGACCATAAGCATCCTCACACCACATCTGAACACTGTCATCCTCTTCGTCCGAAAGAACGACAACACTTAAAGCCGCGTCATTTCGAATGAAGCCCTGATTCTCGGTGCCTTTGCTGAGTGCTTTTTCAACAGCAAGCTTTGCAGCCCAGAGTCCGTGCTCAAAGGCAGATCCCTTTGTTCCAAGCATCGCGGTGCGTTGAAAGGCTTCCACAAAGTCAGACGTATCGCGTAGAATACTGCGTTTCGACACTGGGTCTGCCTGAAGCGTTCCGCGCAAGGGGCCGACAATCTTACCACCCACTTTAACGCCATCTGGAATATATGAAGCACTCGGGCACAACGCATCTGGCACGGCGTATCCCGTTGATGAGTCAACCTGACAAACATCGACGCTGGTCACACCCACCTGAAAATCAATGCGAGTATCCTTGAGCTTCTGTGCAAAAGATTGAAATTTATCTTTCAACTGATTTTGCGCCCATGCCATCGATCCACTGCTGTCGACCACCCATAAAATATCGACTTTTGCGCGCGGCTGGCTCAACTCAACATTGACCCACTCGCCAGCTCGGGGTTGCGGCTGTCGTGCCGGCGTAGGCGTAGGTTGCGCTTGGGGTGGTGTTGCAGGCTGTGCTTGCGGAGGTACGGGAGGCTGCGGCGGATTGGCAGGTTGTGCCTGCGGAGGTGTTGCAGGCTGCGCCTGAGATGGAACATCAGCGACAGGACCATTCGCTGAGTCGTTGTCCTTGGGCAACGAGGGGGTTTGTGCGTGATCCGGAGGAACAGGACGTCTTTGTTCATCGATCCCATCTGCAACACCATCTGCCGGGTTTGCCGAGTCTGACGAGCCCGGAGATGCTCCTCCAGCTCGGTCATCCGCAGGACGAGACGCTCCGTCGTCAGCCGATGAATCGCGCGACTTTCCGGCTACAGGTTCACCCCCATCCGATGAATCACGCGCCCCTTTTGATGTGCGCGCACGAGAGTCTGCATCGGATGCTGCGACTGTCAGTTCGCGTTGCAAAACACGGCTGTTTTCAACAAAGGCCGTTTGTCCGTTGCAGGCAGACGCAAATGCCAGAACGCTTCCAAGCGCCACGCACGCAGAGAGCCGATGTCCTGATTGGACAATAAAAGAACGAGAATAGGCAGGCATGAAGACCTCCTCATGACAATAATGTTGAGCTGAGGAGGCTCTTCCACTAATGCGATCCCCCTCAGAGGAGTGTTCGACATGCGGAAGGGCAGAATTGAGCTATTTTTAATTTTTTCTTAAAATTTTAGAGTTTTTTCAGTTATTACAATAAAAAAACCCGCCAAACGGCGGGTTTCAAATTTTCTGTCGGTCAAGACCAACAGCGCTGGATCTTACTTAGCGTAGACTGTTGCAGCCAAACGCTTGCGACCCTTCGCACGACGACGCTTGATGACATTTTGGCCGTTTTTAGTGGCCATACGAGCGCGAAAGCCATGCTTACGCTTACGGACTTTTTTACTTGGTTGAAATGTACGTTTCATGGGGGACCCTTCCTCAGATTGCAGAGCAGGTGGGCTAACACAGCAGATTAGGACTTGCAACAGACATCTTCATGAGCCTAAGTAAGAGCAAGGTCCGACATACGGACCGCTGACTCGCTTTGAAAGGCACCTGCGAATGAAACCGATGAAACGTCCCAATACTTCCAAACCAGCCCCCTCTTCTGCACGGAACCGGCCATCTGCCGTTGGTCGAGGAAAACCCGGCGAAAGGTCGTCTGGTGCCGGGCAAGGACGTCCAGCTGTTGGTCGAGGCAAACCTTCCGACAGGCCCATGGGTGGACAGGGTCGCCCAGTGGTCGGCCGCGGTAGACCCAGCGGCAAACCCACAGTCGGCCAAGATCGCAGAGATGCTCGCGGACCAGAGCGCAAAGATTCACGTGGACCACAACGCGGAGATGCTCGCGGACCAGAGCGTCGAGATAACAAAGACAATCGAAAATTTGGCGGCCAAGAACGCTCGGCAACGCAAAAACTTGTACGCAGCGACAGAGCCACAGTGAATGCTCTGGGCTCAGCCAGTACAACACAAAGACAGTTTCATGTTTGGGGCCGGCGCCCCATCGAAAATTATCTCGCACGTCTTCAACAAGACGAGTCCATTGATCAGCGTTCCTATGCGCTTCACGTCATCGCCGACAAGGCTGGCCGTGTCCCATCTCAGCTCAAAAACATCGTCGAACCTTGCCGCGCAATGGGCATCAAAATTACCCTTTGCAAAAGTCAGGAAGAGGATGAGTGGCCACTGAGTTCGGAAGAGCAACTGAACCATCAACGTGTCTGCTTGCGCGTTCCGAGTATTCCAACCGTCAGCATTCACGACATCGCACAGTCCCTGCCCGACATGATCGCTGACACTCCACACGGGTGTCTGGGACTTGTTCTTGATCAGGTGCAAGACCCGCGCAATTTTGGCGCGATCCTCCGCACCGCCGCGTTCTTCGGTGCAAAGTTTGTGATTTTTGGTGAAGACAGACAGGCCGAAATTACTCCTCTGGTAGTCAAAACATCCTCAGGTGGTGCCTTCAGCCTTCAGCTCGTTCCCACGGTTAACATCAACCGTGCACTCGAAATTCTTAAAAAATCAGGTGTCTGGATTGTCGGTTCATCACTGCAAGCAAGCGCTAAGCACACCGAACTTCCGCTCGACCGCCACTATGTTTTGGTTGTCGGAAATGAATCCAAAGGCATGCGACAAGAAGTTGCCCGTCACTGCGATTATTTGGTGAAAATTCCGGGCGGAATCTCGGCTGTGGATTCGCTGAATGTGGGCGTAGCAACAGGAGTGCTTTTGAGCACTGTGCAAACAGAAGTTATGCGGGTGCCGACACAATTAGACCCACTGGAAGAATCGTTCGACGAATGAAAGCCTTCATCCGAGAGCCATCAACAGCGGAGGGTTGTCCTTCCGCATGGCCCAATGAATTCGATACGTTTTTAAAAAATTCGAGCGTTCAAATGGCCAGCAAAGACCTCGACCAACAGAGTGCTTTGTGGAGTATTCCTCATGGGCAGCACGGTGCTCGAGTTGTTTTTACGGTCAACGGCTACTTGCCCAACGCATGGCGCGTGTCAGCATATCATTCAAGCCATGTCACTCAGCTTGAAGGCTTCGACCCGGAAAATCCTCCGCGCTCAGATGGCTTACTCGTCGCTGGTCAGAACTTTTCGAACCCTCTGGGAATCAACACAGCCGACTGCCTTGCCGTCGCGATCACCAGCGAAACAGCCGAAGGGATTGAGTCTGCCAGCTGTTTTCATGCGGGCTGGCGAGGCTACACCGGTGGCATTCAACAGGATGCGCTGCAAAAAATGTGGGCTCTGGCCGAGCCCTCTGGACTCCAGAAAAAGGATTGGCTCCAAACTCTTCAAGTTTCAATTGGACCTGCGATTTTTGGACGGAACTACCCCTGTGGTGCGGACGTTTGGGAAGCCTTGAACACACACGTCAATCTTCGGCTCCGCCCACTCGAAGGCTGGTCGACCGAGATTGAACATGTCTACGGCTGTGCAGTGGGTCGCTCGCTCTCGGGGCCGAACAGCACCCTCTCTGAACAGGAAAAAATATTTCCAGACTTACAGGCCCTGATGGTGCTCGAACTGATAGCGTTTGGCCTCGGACTGGACCAATTGTCGGTCCTCAGAGAAGATACTTTTTCGAGCTCATGGTGGCCCAGCCACCGTCGGGCTATGGCAGAAGGTCTGACGAAGGCCGGACGACTGGTGACACACCTCTGTCCGCCGGCTTGCCCGCAGGTCCAAAACCGTGTTAGCAACCCGTGATTATTCAGAAGTCTGTGATTAGCAAGGCTTAAAGGAATCCCGCATGACAGAAATTTCGAATACGGCCTACAGGTATGCACTTGCTTTCTATGTTATTTTCGCAGCTTTCTTCTGGTATTTATTTCATGCCGCAGGGCTGTTTATCGCTCAACACTACGTTCCCCAAAGTGCGGCTGGCTTCAGTGTGGCGAACCCCAACTTTGCGCTTTGGAACAACACCGTCGCGAGTCTCCTGACTGCCGTAGCTACAGTCTTTTTGTTTGCCAGCCGCCGTCTCAAGGACTACGTCGTCGACGTCGGAGATGAGCTCACACGCGTGTCGTGGGCAGACCTCAAGGAAACCCAGCGCGCAACCATTATCGTCATAGTTTTGGTTGCTGTGTCTTCGGTTTTCATGTTCATGTCTGACTTCGTTTTCGTTAAGATAATTCAGTTCATCATGAGTAAAGCTGCCTGAGGGTCCCTGAACAATGACAGAAGAAATTCAAAACGCATCTGACAAGTCAACCGCCGTTCGTAACGAGCGCTTGCGCTGGTACGCGATTACGACCCAGTCAGGTATGGAGAAAAAAGCGAAGACGGCGCTGGAAGAGCGAATCAAAAAGCTCAATTTGTCTGATTTCTTCGGCCAAATCATTATTCCTTCGCAGACGGTCGAAAAAATAGACGAAAAAGGCAAAAAGAAGCGCATTGAACAGAAACTCATGCCCGGATACATCTTTATTCAGATGGACCTGACCGAAAAGTCTGCGTACCACTGCGTTAAAGACACTCCAAAAGTCTCTAACTTTATCGGTGCTGCACCGAACCGCGAACCTCCTCCATTAACAGATGAAGAAGTTGATCGCGTTATTAATCGCACGGCGTATATGGCCAAAGAAATCGCAGCACGTCCGAAGATGAGCTTTGAAAAAGGCGAGCGCGTGCGCGTGATCGACGGACCATTTACGAATTTCGTTGGTGACGTAGACGAAGTGAAGGCAGACAAGATGAAACTTCGTTTGCTGATTTCGGTTTTTGGTCGCCCGACCCCTGTGGAAAGCGAATTTAACAAAGTTGAAAAAGTCAAAGAAGGCGAATGATGAACGCAATCAGCAGCAAGCCGTTGAGTTATGGAAGTTACCTCCGCGTCCCCGAGCTGCTGAATCTGCAATCGCCAAAGAGCCTTGAACATGGAAGAGAAGCTCATGATGAGCTTCTCTTTATTGTTGTGCATCAAGCGCATGAACTGTGGTTCAAACAAATCCTTCACGAATTGCGTTCGGTGTGTAGCATCTTCGGACAATCATCCGTCGACGAAAAAATGATGGGCACGGCTGTCGCGCGTTTGACTCGCGTCACTGAAATTCAAAAAGTTCTCATCGATCACCTGCGCATCCTCGAGACCATGACCCCACTCGACTTTCTCGAATTCCGCGACATGGTTTCACCTGCTTCGGGTTTTCAAAGCGTGCAGTTCCGTGTCCTCGAATCGGTGCTTGGGGTCAAACGCGAACATCCGCTTCTTGCGAATCGTGAATCACCCTTTGCAAAAACCCTGACAGCCCAAGAAATCGCCGACATGGATCAGGCTGAGAAGTCGCCGTCAGTATTTGCTCTTGTTGAAAAATGGCTCGAGCGGACTCCATTTATCGAAACTCAAGATGGCTTCAGCTTTTGGCAGGAATATCGCAAGGCGTTGAAGAACCACCTAACACGCGACCGACAATTTATCGATAATCATCCGCTTCTTTCGGATGAAGAAAAACAACGCCAACGAGGCGAAGTCGAAAAAACAGAAAACTACTTCAAAGCACTTTTTGAAGAAGACCTTCACACTGAACTGCAAAAGCAAGGTGTAAGACGCCTGTCACTTCGTGCAACCCACGCAGCTCTTTTCATCAACCTTTATCGGGAAGAACCTATTCTTCATCTTCCTTTTAAAATGCTCACTCTGTTGGTGGACATTGATGAGTTGCTTCAGCAATGGCGAGCTCAACACGCAATCATGGTGCATCGCATGATTGGTATACGAGTTGGGACAGGTGGATCGATGGGCTACGGTTATTTGCGTTCAACTCTCGACAAAACAAAAGTCTTTGCTGACCTCTTCAATTTGTCTACGTTCTTACTTCCTCGCTCCTCACTGCCTCGGCTCCCCGACTCACTGATTCGAACACTGGGATTCGTCGCTCAATAATCCATTTTTACCCCAAATTTTCCTAATAAATTCACTAAAGTTTAGAGAGTCTACCACCGATTCCTCCTACGGAACTGGATGGAGTCGGCATGAAAATGCAGAGTAAAATTCGTTCACTCATGTTCGCTGGAGCTCTTTTAACCAGCGGTTGTCAGGGCGTTTCTGTGTTCAAAAACCAAAATTCAGGACCCATCACGACAATTGACGCAGACAAGACAACTCCAACTCCTGCATCAGATGACTTTGAACTTCCGACCGTCGAAGTTGCAGGTGTTAACCTTGTGGGGCAACTGGTTCATCCCGACGGAAGTCCAGCCTCGGACGTTCAATTTGACATCATGGATTTTGAACAAGCACGCATTGTGTACAGCACGAAAACGAATCAGCAGGGAGAGTATTCGCTTCCTGTTTCAAAAATTAAAGAGAACACTCTTGGCCTGCACCTGAAAATGGGTGCGAAAAGTATTTTCTCAGAAATTCTTCTACCCGAAGGACTCAAAAGTTCATCCGAGCACATGCTCGCTCTTCAGCTCCCTGAAAATATTACGTCGACCGCAACGACAAATTCGCTCATGAATCCCGAAAAACAGCGCCTTAATTTCGCCTCAATGCTACGTTCGACCAGTTCGAACGCGAAACCGGTGAAATTTTGGACGAAGGTTTTCAATCAAACTTCGCATTCATCTGTCCGATTTGCATGGGAGAAAGAATCGAACATCAACACTTCGGTGCGCATAGTGTTCGCAACTTCCGAATCCGCACTGTCGTCGTGGAATGGACAACTTGCGAGTGCACCTCTCTGGCCTGAAAAACTTCAAGGTGAAAACGTCGTGAGTCATTTTTCGGGTTGCCATGACCCCAACGACGGAAGTCCAAAAAGCGAGGCGATGAATACACTGTCGGGTCAAGTGTGCGGCTTTCTGCGGAGCCATTTTCCATTCAACTTAGGTCAAGACGTTTTTGCACGCCTTGCTGCAGAATCCGCTGACCAAATTAGATTGAGCCCTATTTTTAGAATTCAACCTTCAGCGCACTCGCTTGTTTTGGCTCAAATCCCCGACGCAACATTGGCTGTCTCAGCAACCCAAACTCATCCTCTGTCAATCACCTATGCGGGCGGTAGTCAGACGATGTCATGCACAATGGCGGTATCCGCAAAATCATCGAACCCTGATTTATTGCCCGATGACTCAATTGTTATTGGAGGAACGTTTCCGAACTGCTCACTCGGCTTGAATCCGTCAAATCAAAAATCAGGGGTCAGTACAGTCCACGTCAGAGTCACCGACGGCTATTCATTTACAGAACAAAAATTCCGGACTTTTGTGAATTCAAACCAAATTGCGGCACCAAACATTTCGACAACCAGCGTAACTGGACTTAGAGCGTCGCTGATGGGAACCTGTGATCCAAATGCCAACGAGCACACAGCTCAGACTTCACTTGGTCGGATTTACAACCTGCAATGTTCAGGCGCTGGAGTGCTTTCGGCCGAACTCCACCTACCTCAGGGCCTCGCGCAAAACTTTGAGGTTGTTGTGACTTCAAAAACTTCATCTGGATCTTTTGTTTCATCGCCTGTGATACCGCTGAGCCGCACTTCATTTCGCTGCCCACCGGGTCATGTTGGAGTTCCGAGAAGCAACGTTGGTGGACTGGGTCATCCATCGGCCAGCATTGGAAACGCCAACGCGTGGCTCGACGTCGGAAGAGACTTCTGTGTTATGAAATATCCCGCCAAAGCTCCTGTGGCCAATGTTGCCGAGAGTATTCAATCATTAACACCGTGGGTGAACATCCCTCGCGGTACTGAAGGCACCACCGATCCATCCGCTTTCCGAGCGTGTAGCGATCGGAATCTCTATGCAGACCTGATTTACCGAAACAATGGAACGTACCGCTTAATTTCGAACATGCAGTGGCAAACAGTCGCGCGCAACGCTGCAGATATTGGAAAGAATTGGACGCTTGGAAGCGTAGGACAAGGGATGCTGCCTCGAGGTCACTCAGACGACAATCCGTCAACTCTACTCGAGCACAGTCTCGACTCAGACCCCTTCTTTGGTACGGGAAACAGTGTCATCAATGGTCCTGAGCAACGTAGAACAAATTGGTTATCGAACGACGAAGTTGTTTGGGATTTTGGGGGAAATTTGGGTCAGTGGGTCAGCGACGATGTCAGTGAACTGTCTCTTCCAAGCATCGGATCAGGTGAACATCAATTTTCGACTTTAGCAGCTCTCTTTTCCAAACTTATTTTCATGCCCGATAATGTGAGCATTGGTTCAAGCCAAGGTGTCGGACGCCTGTACTTTTCGGGTACAACGGGAATTCGACGCGGCGGACGTTACAATGGGAACGCGGAAGACAGCGGACTCTTTGGCGTGACGCTGTCAGCCGATCTTGATGCAAACGCTCTGCGCGGCTTTCGCTGCGTGTACGTGCCAAACCCATAAAATTTATAAGCATCAAAAAGTCCCGCCCCTACAACAAAAGGCTGATCCAGACTGCTCCAATCATTTGAGCCTATCGGTGTATTGGCATTCGGATTGGTAGGAAAAGCCCAATGGTCTATGCTGAGAGAACCAGCAGAAATCCGGAGAATTGAAATGACTCATTACAGAGCAGCAGCGAGGCCGCAAATCCTTCGTGCTTTTTTCGCATGTGCACTCGCAACTGCCGGACTTTCATCGTGTATCCTGAAATCAGCTGAGACAACGGATAGCATGACAGAACGTGAATTTGTTCAGATGCACGCCAATTGTGGCGGCAAGAGAGTTTTTCTTTTTGCACACGTTGAACCCACAATCCGCGGACGCAATGAAAAAGACTGGGGATGCTGGTACGCGGGTTCAACAGACCAAGTCTTCGCAAGCCCCAATCAGCAAGAACTCGCTAAAATATTCTCATCTACCAAGCCAGTCGTGCGTAACTACGTCAACTTAAACACTCTGACCAAACGCCTTATGGACGTCGATTCTCAACGTTCAACAGTACTGTGGCTAGGAGTGGGTGTAGCCCTACTGGGCTGCGGAGTTGCCACGGCAGGAACCTTTGGAATTGCATTAGCAGGATGCGCTCTGCTTGGATCAGCCCCCGCGATGTACGACGTCTTTGGAGGAGACCCATCACAGGGCGCTTCAGAGGCCTGGAAAAAATTCGCTGACATGAAGCCAGAAGAAATGAGCCGGCTTGAATGCAACGCAGTCAAAACTATTTCTGAACAAGCTCGATTTATTGATTTGGGCGCGCTTCCCAAAAACGAAGGTGCGTCTCGAGCTCCATGCCCCAGCGTGAAGACTGTCATTGCCAAAAATCAGAAAATTCTAGGTCTGCAAGCAGGCTCGCACGAAGTTAAAAATCTAAAACCAACGTTCTCGGAAAAACGCTAAATTTCAGCTGAGCAAAAAAAAACCACCCTTGCGGGTGGTTTTTTTTTGAGTTCGGCTTTGACCACCGAACTCTCGGCGTTCAGGCTATTAGCCTTGAACAGTCGACACAGTACCTGCACCAACCGTACGGCCACCTTCGCGAAT
The DNA here is from genome assembly GCA_964460155.1 of uncultured Oligoflexia bacterium. Classification (GTDB taxonomy): domain Bacteria; phylum Bdellovibrionota_B; class Oligoflexia; order Silvanigrellales; family Silvanigrellaceae; genus RFOM01. Next base: position 21,966 of record CAYWSV010000034.1, read on the forward strand.
CGCGAAGCGGAGACCTGGCTCCATAGCAACTGGAGTAATCAGTTCGACGCTGATTTCAACGTTGTCGCCAGGCATAACCATTTCGACGTTTGCAGGAAGTTCAACGACACCTGTCACGTCAGTCGTACGGAAGTAGAACTGAGGACGGTAGCCCTTGAAGAATGGCTTATGACGTCCACCTTCGTCTTTGTTCAAGATATACACTTGAGCCTTGAACTTGCTGAAAGGCTTGATTGAGCCTGTCTTAGCAAGAACTTGTCCGCGCTCAACGTCTTCACGCTTCGTACCACGGAGCAGAACGCCCACGTTGTCACCAGCCTGACCTTGGTCGAGGATCTTACGGAACATTTCAACGCCCGTACAGGTTGTCTTAGTCGTAGGACGGATGCCCACGATTTCGATTTCGTCACCTGTCTTGACGATACCTTGCTCAACACGACCCGTAACAACTGTACCGCGACCCGAAATCGAGAACACGTCTTCGATTGGCATCAGGAAGGGTTTGTCGAGAGGACGTGCTGGCTCAGCGATGTAAGGCCGAGCTTCCAGCCTCCGCCGGGGGCCTGCGGCGCCGGCG
>CAYWSV010000035.1:0-22534 GCA_964460155.1 uncultured Oligoflexia bacterium
GAGCATGACCTCTGTTAGCGCGCGCTTCAAATCAAAATCAAAATCGGGTTGGAGTCCTGCCAGCAGCGCAGCAACCGACTGAGCTCGGTGGCCCGATTCTCCAGCATTGAATTTTGCAGAGAATCGGTGGGCCTCGAGCCAATCTTCCATGAGGAATTCAGAGAGCGGTGCTTTCACTGAGCAGGAGTCTCGGGGTACTCGGCAAGAATGTTGTAGTACGTGTCACGCTGCACAGGTGTGAAACCTGAGCGGCGGATGAGTTCGATCATGTTTTTGCGGTCGAGCGTGTACGACGTTCCCGCTGCACTCACCACGTTTTCTTCGATCATGATTGAACCCATGTCGTTTGCACCATAGTGCAAGGAGATTTGTCCAATCTTCGGACCCATAGTGACCCAGCTGCCCTGAATATTTGGGATGTTGTCCATCATCAGGCGGCTGACTGCGAGCACACGCAAATACTCTGCGCCGCTCGTGGGTTGCATGTTGGGATTCTTTTTCGCGAGCTCTGTGTTTTCGCCTTGGAACGTCCACAAAATAAAGGCGTAGAATCCTTGTGTTTCATCTTGAGCGGCGCGAATGCGCAGAATGTGCTCGATGATGTGTTTACGCTCCTCAAGTGCTCCAAACATCATCGTGGCAGTGGTTGGCAGGTTCGCTTTGTGCGCTTCCTGCATCACTTTAATCCAGCGGTGGCTATGGCGTTTGACCGGACTTTGCTCAAGACGGATTTCGTCCGATAAAATTTCAGCGCCAGCGCCCGGAATCGAATCCAAGCCTGCGGCCTTCAATCGTTCGAGAGTTTCGGCAACGGTTAAACGCGAAACCTGAGCAATGCCTTCGATTTCGATCACCGATAACGCATGAAGGTGAATTTTGTAGCGCTCTTTTATGCTGCGGAAGAGGTCTTCGTAATACTCGATTTTGAGATGCGGATTGACTCCACCCTGCATGAGTGTGCCTGTTCCGCCAAGCTCAATGGTCTCTTCAATTTTCTTGAAGATTTCCTCTTTGGGAAGAACATAAGCGTCGGTTTCTGGGCCGCGGCGATAAAAGGCGCAAAAGTCGCAGCCAATACGACAAATGTTTGTGTAGTTAATGTTTCGATCAATGAGGAACGAGACTTTGCCTTGCGGATGAAAACGCTCTTTGGCGCGCGTGGCGAGCCAGCCGAGCAAATTCAGATCGCCAGAGTCAAGAAGTGCTTGTCCTTGCTCTCCGCTCAAACGTCCTCCCGCCAATGCGGTTTGGTAGGCGGATTTCAGGAGAGCATCTTGTGTTTTTTCAATCTGCTCGATCATGAGCGTGTCATGAATTTTTGTTGATTTTGGAGCGGCAGTAATAATCTTCTGACGTTCTGCATCGCGCTGATTGATTTCTTCGAGCGTTGGCGCTTCCTGAAAACCTGCGCCCGCGGGAAGAGTGTTTTGAGAAATTGGTTTTTCGAATTCACGCCAGACAGGTTTAGCGGCGCAGTTCAAGCTATAAGGATTCATGCCAGTGCGTCCTCTGCTGGATTGTCGTAACGGCGAATGGGTTCATAAACAGTTGAACGTTCAACCGGAATTCTGTCTGCATCGCGAATCACGCGCAGAAGTTTGCTCTTGGCCATTGCCATTCCGCCTTTGCTTCCGGCCATGTTTGCGATTTTTTCTTCAACAACTGTGCCGTCCAAGTCGTTTGCACCAAAATGAAGAGCCGTTTGCGCAACGCGTTCGCCCGTCATGATCCAGTAGCTCTTGATGTGGCGGAAGTTGTCCATCATCAAGCGTGCAACCGCGATGGTCTTTAGGTCGTCTGCTCCATAAGTGTGCCTATTGATGCCGAGTTCGTTGTTCTCGGGCTGGTATGCCAACGGAATAAACACATTGAAGCCGCCGGTTTCTTCCTGCAGATTGCGCAAACGAAGCATATGATCAACGCGCGCGCCAATATCTTCGATGTGGCCATAGAGCATGGTGCAGTTAGAACGTAGCCCCATTTTGTGGGCTGTACGGTGAATATCCAACCAACCGTCACCGGTGAGTTTGGTGTCGCAAATGAGTTCACGCACGTATGGTGTAAAAATTTCCGCGCCACCGCCGGGGAAGCTTCCGAGTCCGGCATCACGCAACGCAACAATAACCTCGGCCACGGATTTGCGCTCTTTGCGCGCGAGCCAGTCGAGTTCAACAGCGGTAAAGGCTTTCACATGCACATGAGGTGCAGCTTCTTTAACGGTGCGAATGATGTTGGTGTAGTTGGACAATTTCCAACGTGGATGTAGGCCGCCCACCATGTGAATTTCTGTTGCACCGGAATCAGCAGCAACCTTTGCGCGGTGAGCAATTTCGTCGTCCGAATAGGCGTACGAACCTTCTTCGCCCGGTTTGCGCGAGAACGCGCAGAACTTGCACGAGAGTGCGCAAATGTTCGTTGGGTTGATGTGACGATTCACGTTGAAGTAAACGTCGCATCCGTTTTTGCGCAAATTAATTTCGTTTGCGACTGCTCCGAGTTCAAGCAGATCGGGTGAATGATACAAATTCACCCCATCCTCGAAACTCAACCGCTCTCCTTTGAGAGCTTTGGTCAGTGCAGATTGGACGGCGTGGTAGCTCACCTTAACCTGAGGAAGGGCAGATGCTCCTTCGAGCGGTCGAGGCGGAACATGCGACGAGGCGCAAGTCAGTGATTCCATGGGAACCCTTTCTATGATTTTGGCCTTAAGACTGTTATCATTAATTTAGTGAGCCTCAAATGCCCTTGACGAGCGTCAATGTTGTTCGAGCATTGACCTAACTGAACGGCGGGAATAATCCGATGAGCGCTCCGAGTCAGTGAATACGTCCGATTTTTTGGGGGGCGGTCATGCCGAATATTGGTTTTCCTGAGTTATTACTTATCCTTGGAATCGCTCTTCTGCTTTTTGGCAATCGCCTGCCGACAGTTGGCAAGTCTTTGGGTGAAGGGATTCGTAATTTTAAAAAGGGTCTGAACACCGAGGATTCGGAGGAAAAGTCTGCTCAAACTGCGGCTCAGCCTCCAGCTCAGCCAGCGCCCCAACAACAAATGGCCGCTCAAAGCGTTCAACCCGGAAGTTTGCAGAGTCCGCAGGGCAGCGCCCAGCCCAAAGTGGATTATGTTGACGTTGAGCATCGCGACTCGAGCAAATGAATTCATACACCAATCTCACACAGCGCATTCCGCAGAGATTGGTCTTTGTTTTAGGTAAGGGCGGGGTGGGACGCACCACCCTTGCTACTTCCTTTGCGCAGGCATGCGCGATGAACGGCGAAAAAACGCTTATCGTCCAGTGGGCACTGCACGATTCGGTATCGTTGCTCTTTGCCAAACCCGCCGCTGGTCATGATTCCGCTGCAATAGCACCCAATTTATGGACGATGAATTTTGCTCCCGATGAAGCTATTCGCGAGTATTTTATTGACCATCTCAAAATGCGGTTGGTTTACAACCTCGTCATTGAAAACAAACACGTTCAAAGATTGATTCACGCTGCGCCCGGTGTTCAGGAATTATTTTTTCTGGGGCGGTTGTTCTGGCTTGTATGCCTTTCCGAAGAAATTCGTGGAACACGTTTCGACCGAATTGTTGTTGATGCTCAGGCCACGGGGCATGGTGTGTCGCTTTTTACTGTAGCTCCGACCATAGCGCAGTTTGGAATGACTGGGCCCTTGGCAAGTGAATGCGAACGCGTTGCGAAAATGATTGCCAATCCCGAATTGGTTGGGACAGCGCTTGTGACTTTACCCGAGGAATTACCGGTGGAGGAGACGCTCGAGTTTCTTCCAAGACTCTCTCGCGATTTGGGGCGTTCTCCCAATGCTCTTTTTGTGAACCGATCGCTTGCGCCATATCTTGAGTCCAACAGAGCTGCGCTTGACGAACAGTATGTTCTCGAAATTTGGAAAAAGCGTTTGAATACAGAGAGAGCTCTGCACGCCTTAAATTTGTTGCATCGCGATCTGCGCAAACGAGGTCATTTTGAAAACGTTCTTCGTGAGTCGGCTGCAAAAATTGCACCGCAGCTTCCGCTCATCTCGGTTCCCGATATTGGTTTGGCAAATCCAGACGCCGCAGCGCCCGCTGTGCTGCAGGGTGTGACCGATTGGCTCACACAGGGCAAACAGGTGGCTTGGACTGATGCAGCTCAATCTTCATCTTTGAAGCTGGCCGATGAGTACAGTGAGGATCAGCGGTGAAAAAGCAACCGTCTCGCAAAATGCCCTCAGACATTAAACTTCCGCGCCTGCATCTCTTTTTAGGTGCGGGTGGAGTGGGCAAAACGACGTTGTCTGCTGGGTTCGCAATTGCTCTTGCGCAACAAGGGCGAAACGTGGGCTTGATGTCGAGTGACCCTGCAAAACGATTGCAGGGAGCACTTGGTTTAACCGAGCTTCCTGAAACGGGAGCCGCCATTGAAATTCCGAATTGCTCGGGAACTCTGCGTGCAAGTGTGCTGCACATTGGCGAGAGTCTGAAACGCTGGGTTGGCGATGCAGGGTTGTCTCCCGCGGCTCAAAATCAACTTTTTGAAAATCAACTCTTTCGCGCGCTCGCCGAAAGGCTCGCGACAGCAACCGATACTTTTGCGGCTGTGCGCATGGCCGAATGGCCCGAGCGTGAAGCCGGACTTACGGATTTGGTTGTCGACACTGCTCCGGGAATTCATGCCATCGACTTTTTGTCTAAACCCGAAAAGCTGAGTGCCTTTTTGGATGGAAAGCTGATTGAATGGCTTAAATGGTTCGCGCAGGAGAATCAGCAGTCGAGTGGAATTTTTCAGAGAGTTGTTAAAGGTGGTGCGCGCAAGATTCTTGAAGGTCTCTCTGAGCTCGGCGGACAGCGCTTCATGCTTCATTTTGCTGAATTCCTAATTTTGCTCGATGAAGTTTTTGCGCGCATGATGACGCGTCTCGATTTTGCCGGTTATTGGCTCCGTTCACCAGAAACGCACTGTTACATTGTAACTTCTGTGCGTTACGATGCGGTGCAGGTGGCATCGGAACTCAGCCGGACCTTGAGGTCGCTCAAAATGAAATCGGGTCAGGTGATCATCAACCGCGCCTTCCCAGATGAATTGCGCAATGATGCCGGATTCTCCGAGACGCTCCTCCAATTGCGTCAACAGGATGCCTCGTTTTTTGCAAATTATTTAGAGAATTTTATTATTGTTCAGAGACGCGTTCAGGAACAGCTGGGCCGGACGGCGGAATCGGTTCTGACCCTACCGGTGGCTGAGCATTTGGATGCGCATTCGTCCCTACGTCTCGAAGACCTCGCGTTTTTGGGGCAGAAAATTGTGGCGCATTCTGGAGAAACGTAAACATGATTGAAATCGCTCTGCGCAGCATCGAAACCTTGGGTGGCGTTGTTCGCGGGCGAATTATCGGTCTCGGGCGCTTTACTTTGCTTTTGCGCGAGATTTTCTTCTGGCTCATTCGGCCGCCGTTTCGTATCCAACTGATTTTTCGTCAATTTGAATTTGTAGGCAATAAATCATTGTCCATCGTGACACTTTCGTCGTTATTTACAGGGGCAGTGTTAGGTCTACAGATCGGTAAAATCTTCGGAATCTTTCGTGCTGAAGGTCTCATGGGGGCAGCAACAGGCAAGGCGATGGCGCTTGAGCTGGCTCCGGTGATGTGCGGGTTTATTGTGACTGGGCGCGCGGGTGCTGCAATGGCAGCTGAAATTGCCACAATGCGAGTGAATGAACAACTTGATGCCATGGAAGCCATGGGTGTTTCGCCCGTAAGTTACCTTATCGTTCCGCGAGTGGTTGCCAGCACGCTCATGATGCCGCTGCTCACAGCGATTTTTCTCACTCTTGGCCTCGTTGGATGTTATATTCTTGGTCTAATTATGTTCGGTATAGATACATCTGTGTTCGTCGCCAATCTTAAATGGTTGGTGTGGGTCTCGGATGTTCAAAAGGGAATGGTGAAGTCGCTGGTTTTTGGCTTCATCATCGCAACAATTGCTTGTTATAAAGGGTTTCATGCACGCGGTGGTGCAAAGGGTGTGGGAGAGGCAACGACACAGGCCGTGGTCTCGAGTTTGTTGACCATTTTGATTGTCGACTTCTTTATCTCTCTCGTTCAAATGCGGGGCTGAATTGTGGTTGTCGGCAAAGATAAACATCCAGTTAATATTGCACAGACCCCAAACTTTCGCGCAGATTCGCCAATTGTTAAATTCAATAATGTCCGAAAGTCGTTTGGTCACCAACACGTTTTACGTGGTCTGAGCTTCGAACTGCGGCGGGGTGAAATAAGTTTCATCATCGGTCGCTCAGGCGAAGGAAAATCGGTCACAATTAAACACATCATTGGTGTTTTGCATCCGGAGGAAGGCGAGATTTCTGTTGATGGACAAGTTCTGACACATGCGCCGGAAACTGATTGGATTGCTGCGCGCAAGAAAATCGGCTTATTATTTCAGGACGGTGCTCTCTTCGACAGTATGACAGTTGGTGAAAATGTTGCGTTCCCAATCCGTGAATTTCAAAAAAAGTCGCCGGCTGAATTAACTGAGCGAGTGAATGAGTTACTTGAACTGGTGGGATTGCCAAATTACGGTCTAGCTCAAGTTCCGGATTTGAGTATTGGTGAGCGCAAACGTGTGGGCCTTGCGCGTGCACTGGCATTGAATCCGTCTTTGTTACTTTATGATGAGCCCACAACGGGTATGGATCCGCTCGTGTCGGAACTCATCGACTCGCTTATTTTAGACATGCAAAAGAAGATTCCCGGACTTTCGAGCGTTGTAATTAGTCATGATATTCAATCCGTTTTGAGGCTGGCCGATCGAATTTTCTTTTTGCACGAAGGAAAAATGTATTTGTCTGGAACCCCAGACGATTTCAAACGGAGTACAGATCCGGTTATTCAACAATTTTTGTCTGGATCTCTAAAGGGCCCCTTGGGTCAGCCGATTGCGTAAAGATACAGCCTTGAAAAGTTTATGCTGCCGTATATTTCTTCAATGCCTCGCGCAAAGCATCCCGTCCAATAGGTTTGAGCAAAACGTCATCCATTCCAGCAAGCCTGCAGCGTTGATGGTCGACCTCTAAAACAGACGCGGTTAAGCCAAGGATTATCAAATGCTCATTCTGAGAATGAGCTTTTTCATAGAAGCGATATCTGCGAGTGACCTCACAGCCATCCATTTCGGGCATGAAGTAGTCCATTAAAACTAAAGAGTATCTTTGTGCATGCAGCTCCAATTCCTCAAGAGCTTGAGAACCATTGTCAACAACCTTAACTTTGAATCCCTCGGCTTCGAGAAACCTGCGTGCCACAAGCTGATTGACCGGATCATCTTCGACAATCAGTGCTTCGGGTCTCACTTCGGCTCTGTCGCGCGCGGCGGCTGAGGAGGTTGAGGAGGGCTCGGTTCGTTTGAGCCGTTTCTCATCTTTTCTCGCTGAAAATTCAAAAGGTAAATCGACTGTAAATCGACTTCCAGTGCCGCGTGTGCTTTCGACCGATATGTGTCCGCCCAAGAGTTCAGTGAGCTCCCTACAGATAGCCAACCCAAGGCCGGTTCCTCCGTAGGCCCGCGTGGTTTCGTTTCCAATCTGTTCGAAGGGTTGAAAAAGGTTTCTTAAGGAACTTTTTGGAATTCCAATTCCGGTGTCTTCAACTGTGATGTGAAGAATGGATTTTCCGTCTGTGGCGTCAGGACTTAAATCAACGCTGACTTTGACAGACCCTCTGGGAGTAAATTTTATCGCATTTGCAATGAGATTGTTTACTATTTGTCGGACTCTCACAGAATCAATAATTATTTCCTTTTTGGTTGCCTCGGTCATCGACAGTTCCAGAGAGAGTTCTTTACGCTGGGCGTCTGCAAGATGAAGAGATATAATTTCAGAAAAAATATCCTGTAACTGACAAAAAGTGGGCTGAATTTTCATTTTTCCAGCCGATAATTTTGAAAAATCTAGAACGTCGTCAATCACGCGTTTGAGTTGCGCAGCGGAGTTCAGAATTAATTGAAGGTCATGCGCACGTTGTTCGGTTCTTTCTTTAATAGCCCACGCTTCGACCAATCCAAGCACTCCGCTGAGTGGCGTTCGTATTTCATGACTCATGCGTGCCATGAGGCGTTCTCTTGAAACTGACGCATCGACCAATGCTCTTTGTTTCAAATACAAATCTGTAAATAATGCACTTGCAATATTTACAACGAAGGATCTTTCGATGATGAAAAGTTGAACTGAAATTACGGTCACTACTTCAACGTCTACATTCGATGAAAAGGGTTTCATGAGAAGAATCTCTGAAAAAGGCATCATGTATTCCCAGTTTGACGTTGAATGATAAAGTCGGAAAATACACCCAATAGCAATCGCAAGGGATGAATGAAGGACTCCGAACCTAAATGACCATATCAAATAGAGGACATTAATGATGAAGAGTCCCCATGGAGGCAAAAGAGAAAATTGAATAAGTGAGACAAGAAATATGAATGAAGTCCAAAGAGCGATTAGTTCGGTGCGTGTTCCTTCAAGATTGATCCAGCGGTTTTCGATTTTTAATGGAATTTTTCTTTTTGAAAGAACAAATTTTGTCACTTGCTCCACAGCGAAAAGCGAAACAATTGAAAAACAGACAATTCCAATCGCGTTCGCTGACCACCAAGCAACCCATTTGAGCCAAGTTAAGGGCTTATTCCAGAAGAGAAATTGAAACCAAAGGCCAAAGCTTGCTGCTATTGGGGCTTGTATCGCTAGTCCGCATCCAAGAAAGAAAAACATGTCCCTCAAGCTATTGAAGGATCGAGCACTCTGCAGAAAATGACGCGCAACAAGAGCGGCCGTCAATGCACTGATTGTGTTGCTAGCAATAAAACACAAAGTAACGACGAAACTTGATTTATGAATAAGAAAATCTGAAATTACATTGGCCACGGCTGCACTAAAAATTATGTATTTCGCGTCTCGTTTTAAATTTGGGATGAAGGTTAGTGCAACGTAAAATAAACCGCACGGTGGCCAGAATGTGCTGAAGCCTAAATTTCCCTTGCTCAGTGCTGCGCCTATTTCAGCCAAAGCAACCATCAAGGCGCAAAAGAAGAACATTACGGAAAAGCGAATCGTTCGCCTCTGAAAGCAATCCTCGTTCTCCTCCATATGTCCTCCGTCTTGAAGCGGAGCTATGGCAGTCGGTTGTGGATGACAAATTCAAATCCTTCGGTTCCTCAAAGTATTAATTCTGATTCTTTGTTTATTTCTAAAGCTTGTTTTGTAAGTATAAAATAATATTTGAAAAAGTTCTATTTACTCATATTTTACATCACAACTCCGATACAATTGGTGCAGGGTTGTAAGGAGTCTTAATGAAAAGTACACTTCTCGTGCTTCTATTTCCTATTGTTTCGGTGTTGGCTTGCGGAAAAACATCCGACAGCGCGCCGACAGGTTGGGGGCTTAAACTTGCAGCCCACTCGAGCACGACGGTCAGTGTATGTTGGGAAAATCGGAGCAAGTCGGATCTTCGACTGAAGCCTTATCGTGCAGAGCTCTCGCAGTTTGTAAAGTCTGAGTTTGGTCGCACGAAACTTTCCTTGGTCGGTTGGGGAGACTGCGCCAACCCAAGAGGTGGTGAAGAGATTCGCATCACATGGTGGGATGAAGGTGAAGCCGAACTCGGAAACTTGGGTCGGAGTAAAATTGGAAAAGGCTTGAGCCCGTACCCGAATGATCTCCACCTGCTTCCACAGATTGTTCCATCTTCGGTAAAATCGGCACCAACACTTGCCCTCAACGGTCATTCGTTCAGTTTTTTTGAGCAGAAAAAGAGCCTCGGCTTCGCCAAAGCAGAATTTAAAAGTACGCTACTCCACGAATTAGGACACGCTGTGGGAATGCTGCACGAGCATGCTCATCCGGGAAACAATGGCTTCTGTACGCCGAATAATGAGAATTTTAAATTACATGTTGAGCGTTGGAAGAATTTCGACGCAAAAGCGATTTTGGATTCTGCTATCGGCACGAAATCCTACGATCCTCGTTCGATTATGAATTATTGCTACCTCGATGCGATGTCTGGCACGGCCGTTGGATTGAGTCAGGGAGATGTTGGAACAATCAACGCCCTCTACACTGGGACTCTGACTCAGCCTGCTGGTCAGCCAGTTGCGCAGCCGGCTATTCAGCCGTCCCCAAAGCCCATGTTGCAGCAACCTGCGAAGTTACCTCCGACAGCTGCGTCTAATGAGCCACCAGTTAAGCAGCCTGTGCCGGGATTTTCAAAAAGTGCGCCGATCGGAGCATGTCAGGCTGTTGTGAATGTGAATGATTTTCTTCCACAGTATGTTGATGTTGAGGGCGCACCCGGTTTTGTTTGCGAAGATATTATGAACCTTGGATATGCGCCGGTTATCATTTGTACGAGTGCTTTTGATGTGAACTCATGCACGCCGACCATACTTGAATACGTGAATGGTAAGTTTGTGAAGAACAGAAAGCTCTAATCGACTAACAACTCACCTCTCGTGATGAACATGGGAGGTGAGTTGTCATTTTTCTTTTGGGAGCTTCTGAGTTCTTGTTGTTTTACAGTTTCTGGAAATCTCTCGAAAAGCTTCACATCACAGGATGTCTGCGGAAAAATTTTGCCGACCTGCCAACACTGTGAAAATCTTACCTATCCAAGATAAAGATGTTATTTAACTTTCCGATGGTACAATCAGATTAACTCTTGGATTGCCTTCGGGCAATGAAAGTAACGCATGTTCGAAAGAACTGTGACAACGGAATTAAAGGTTGGACTATTCACCTTGTGCGCTTTGGCTGCGCTTGGTGGAATAGTTGTTACGCTTGAGGGAAATCCCTTTGCAACTCGTGCGCAGAAATTCCATACAGTTCTTCAAAATGTAGGTGGTGTGGGTGCACGAACTCAAGTGCGCACAAGCGGTGTTCAGGTGGGTGAAGTTGAATCCATCGATATCCTTCCCAAAGGTGCAAAAGTTAATTTTCGTGTGAATGGTTCCGTACGGATTCCAAAAGGTTCGTACATTGAACTACGTTCTCGTGGAATTTTGGGTGACGTTTACCTCGAGATCGTTCGTAACGAGGAAAGCAAAGAAGACGTTGAAAGTGGTGCGCAAATTCCTCAAATGAAGGAATTTAATGACATGGGAACTCTTATGAGTTCTCTTGGCAGTATTGCGCAAGACTTACAGACGGTGAGTCGGACTCTCGCAAAAGTCTTTGGCGGCGGCGACGGCCAATCGACGCTGCAGAGCATTGTCTCGAATGTTGAAAAAATTACAGTCGACGCGCGAGATATTATTGCAGGCCAAAAGGCAAATATCGCGGCGACCTTGGATGCACTTCGTGAATCAGTTAACCGTGTGAATGGTCTGATGGCCCGGCATGATGGTCGAATCGATGAAATTATGTTGGCAGTTGCCGATGCCAGCAGAGATATGAAGATGTTCAGCGGTGAGCTGCGCAAAATCATGACTGGCGAAAACAAAGGCCGGATTGAAAATATCGTCGCCGCTCTCGATGACTCCATGCAGAGCGTTCGTCAAGCAACAAATAAAGTCCAGCTCATTGTCGACAAAGTTGAAAAAGGCGAGGGAACGTTGGGTCAGCTCGTTGCGAAAGACGACGCGGCTGTTGAGTTGAGAAACACGCTGAAAAGTGTGCAGGAAATATTAAAACCTGCAGCAAAACTGCGTATCGAGGTGGATTACAAAGGTGAATTGCGCAACGGTGAAACCCGTTACGTTGATGCAACCGGCAATCATTTTAACCTCAGGTTAGCAACGCGGCCCGATCGTTACTACCTATTGGGTGTCTCTGATTCACCGCAGAGCCGCAAAATCACCGAGGAACGGACCACGGTCACCAAAGATGCAACCGGAGCCGAGATCACTCGCCAAGAAGTGACCTCGACTGAAGATCGTCCGCGTATTAAATACAACGTCCAATTTGCTAAACGTTTTGATAACGTTGGAGTCCGCTTTGGACTCTTTGAAAGCTATGCGGGCGTTGCGGGTGACCTTTATCTTTTCTCAGACCGGTTCAGCACCTCGGTTGAAGTCTTTCAGTTTGGAGAAGACAAAACGCAAGCCGATTACAAATCCAAAGGTTTTGCTCGTGTAAAAGGCTATGCAAACGTTTTTGTGACTCCGAATATTTACCTTACTGGTGGAGCCGACAATATTGGTCGAACACCTCGACCTCTTTCATTTTTCGGCGCTGGTCTCCGCTTTACGGACGATGATCTCAAAGCCGTTATTGGTGCCGCGGCCCTCGCGAAATAAGAGCACTGCGAAAAAAATTCATCGTCAAACTTAAGTCTGTCAGAAATCTGTCGATACACACCACAGGTCAGTTTAGAGGATACGACCATGTGGAAAACGACTATGACGATCGCCAGTCTTGGCGTGGGTTCTGTTTGTCATGCAGCTCCGAGTGCTTCTGGGCGGACCGTAGCTATGGTTCGTACCGAGGCTCCTGCGGAAACTCCAACGGTTCTTCAGAATCGCTTTTTTACGAAACAGCTACGTGCCGAAGTGGGTGTGAGTGGCGGTTCAATTCTGAATGAAAGCTACTCCAAGACTTCGGCCATTGGCGCCCGCGCAGGGCTGTTTTTGACCGAAAAAATCGGCGTCGAATATAATTATTCAAAGTTCAACGCCAGCGATTCTCCCGATTTGATGGCCTTACGCAGTCAGGAAGTGTGTGTCGGGACGGAGTGCCGTTCGATTGAACCAACTTATATTCGACTTTCGAAGCTTCACCAGCTTCAAATCATTACTGCCCCTGTGTATGGAAAGATAAATCTTTTTGATTGGGTCATTCTCTATTCTGACCTCACTCTTGGAGCAGGGTTTGGTCATGTCCAAACTTCGCAGGGCGCAAAGTGGGCGTTTACTCCCACCCTTGGACAGCGTTTTTATTTCTCCAAGTCCTTTAGTTTACGAATAGACGCTACAGACGTGTTTCTGCGTGAAACAATTAAAAAGGGCGAACTCACCGGCGAAAATTGGCGGCACAATTGGGTTGCGCAGGTGGGGCTCAGTGCATTTTTGAATTCGGGAGAGTGACCCATGAAGCCAACACTCTTTCCAACTGCGCTCCTGCTTTTGGTTTCGATGACAAGCATCATGAGCTTTGAAAAAAAGGCATTTGCAGTCGTTTCGGCAAATCCCGCAAAGGCAAAAAGCCAATTGCGACAGGGCAGCAAGGAAGAAACCAAAAAGGTCAAAAAGCCACTGCCGATTCTCGATCGTGCGTGGGCCATGCGCAGTGACAGTCTGATGAAGAAGCTTGCGTTTGTAGAGCAATTGCAGAAGGAACTCGAGAGCCAACCACATACAGCTGAAAATAAGTCGCGCATTCAGCTCTCACAGGCAATCATCCTGCTCAGTGAGAAGAACACGCGTTTGGCCGCAATTGAGTTGATTCGCACAGCCTCTGAAGCACATCCATTGAACGTGAATAAACGCGCTGTTCAGTTGATCTGGCAAGATTTTGTATCAAAGTTGAATATTCATGACGGCGATAATCACAATCTGTTGGCTGATGTCGCACTCGCATTGTCTACGGCTGGTCATGACATGACTGATTCCAACGTGCCCTTCTTCTTGGGGATTGCCGAAAAGAATAGGGCAAATTCAGAAAAAGCCATTTCACACTTTCAAAAAACCGAACCAGCATCACCACTCTATCGATTAGCAAAGTTGAACGAAGGTCTTCTTTATGCGGCCAGTGGTCAGGTCCGGAAGGCAAAAGAAGGGCTCGAAGTTGTTTTAAATCTTGAGCCAACCTCTGCAGAAAAAAAGGCAGAGTTGAGCAAGGAATCCATCATCAATATGAGGGAATATGCGGCTTTGAACTTGGCTCGACTGATGTTCGAAATCAAACAGTTCAAAGAAGCGATTGCTTTGTACAGAACGATTGATGCTCAAAGTGAGCTATTCTACGAGAGCCTGAGTGAGCAGGGCTGGGCATTTTTTCTTGCAGGTCAGCCCAATCGTGCTCTCGGCGCGGAATATGGTGCATCAAGTCCATTTTTCAACGGACAATTTCAACCTGACCTGTACTTTTTGAAGGCATCAGTCAATTACTGGCTGTGTGATTTCAACGCCGCACAAAAAAACATACAGGCCTTCGTCTTCCACACCAAAGAAGACGCCCCACTGTTAAGAAAATGGACCATTGCAAATGCAGCAAATGCCTCAGAGCACCGCCAGATTCTGATGCGCGCTTACAAGGTTGTGGAAGACCTTGCGCATGGTGTGACGAGCTCGAACAGCATGCTGGGTCCACGCGGAATTCAAACACTGGCGCGTAACAAGCCTGTCCTTAAGCGTATCGCACGACTCGATGAGCAGCGGTTATTGCGTCAAAGCATTCAAAAGAGTCAATGGCCTTTGCGGGCAAAGCAACTTGTTGTCGAAGCGATGCTGCGCAGAGAAGACAAGGAGCAAGAGCTCATTGGTCGACAGTCTTTGTCGGTCATCGAGACGATGCGTGCTGATTATGAGCGCGCTCTGCTGCAGGTGCGTGTCATTCATATGGAAATTATGACTGCCGAAAAAGACCGTCTCATGAGTCAGTCCCGCTCTGCTGAAGGTCAGCAGTTTGTTGGTTCTGAAGCTGAATTTCTCGAAGCGGCGGAACAGACGTCGCAACTCTGGTCCAGCGATAAGCGTGAATTCTGGAAAGATGAACTCGACAGTTTCGTTTTTGCGAAAAAGTCACAATGCCACCACAAGGAAGGAGAGGGTACAAATCATGCAGAAAAATAGACGAATATTAATAACCGCAGGGACGCTTGTTCTGCTTGCTGCATCATTAGAGGAAAATGCGCACGCAGAGCAAAATAAAGCAAAAGTTCAGACGCTGTTTGAGACAACCAAGACTGCTCCTGCAGGAACCGATCCATCAAAAGCCATTGGTGGATGGAATGTTCATACTCCAGTCCAAAATCTTAAGTCCAAAACAAGTCCGGTTCAAAGCAATGGATTTTCTGCTCTTGAGGCTCTGAAAAAGCAGAACCATCAACTTGTTCGTTCGTTGCGCACAACCAACGAAGTGTCCGAGGGGCGCTTTGAGCCTCCGGGACTCTATGAGTTCTCAAGCTACATGAGCCGCACCAAAGGGGATGGGCGCTCGGTCGCATCACGTGAAGAAAATATTGATGCCCTGCGGATAGCAACAATTCAAAGCATTGAGAAATTGCTTAAACAGTCTCCCTCACAAAATCAACGTATCGATTTATTGTTAAGACTCGCCGAACTTCACGCTGAACGATACACATATTTTCTTGTTCGTGAAATGACTCAATATGAACAAGCTCACGACAAATGGGTCAAAAATCATCGCAGTGGCGCAGAGCCGAAGCTTTCTCAGGTTCAGGCGCATCGAGCCGTAGGTGCAGCGACCGAAATTTTGCGTAATTTGGTGAATCAATATCCGAATCATCAACGCACGCCCGATGCACTTTATCAGCTTGGATTTTTACTCACAGAGTTGAGAAGCGACAGCGGAGCTCTTTATTTTCAGCGGCTCATTGAGAGGTTTCCAAGGTCTAAGTTTATTCCCGATGCACAATTGGCTCTGGGTGAGTTTTACTTCAGTCGCAATAGGTTCGCAGACGCTCAGGTCTATTATCAAAAGCTTCTGAATGACAGAAACCACCGCGTATACCCGTATGCTGTTTATAAATTGGGTTGGACGTTTTTCAACATCCGAGGCAATGAGCAAGAAACTCAAATCAATCTTCAGAAATCACTCACCGCATTTAAACTTTTGGTTCGCTTCACTCAAGAAGCAGACAGCAGGAAAAAACTCGAACAACTGCGCAAAGACGCATTGCGGGACATGGTTCTAGTTTATGCAGATCTTGGCGACGTCGAGGAGGCACAAAGATATTTCAAATCGGTGAATGAATATTCACTTTACACAACACTGCTAGAGCGCTTGGCATGGCTTCACGCAGAAGGTGGTCGCTATCGTGAGTCGGCAGAAATCTATTCGCGGCTTATTCAGGAATTTCCGAATAACTCGAAAAATCCGCAATACTATGCCCGTCTCGCTTCAATCTACGACAAAGAGCAACAACGCCCGCGACTTGTAGAAACCATGGAACAGTTTTCCGAGATCGTCACACAAGGATCGGCGTGGTGGAAAGCTCAGAACAATCAGACTGAGCGAGACTCTGCAAAGAACCTTCTGGCTTCCGAGAGTCAGCTGTGGGCCTTACGCCTGCATGCCGAATTTCAAAAATCGAAAAACAAGCCGACAGCTCAGCAGGCTCAGGCGTTGTATCAAATCGTGCTCCAACATCAGGGCGCATCATCTGCGTCCTATACCGCTCAATTCAATAAGGCTCAGCTTCACACCGTTTTAGAGGAACACGAAAAGGCTGTGGAGGGCTATGTTAGGGTTGCATGGTTAGACAAGAAATATGGCTTGAACAGACCCGAAACAAAGATGGCACTTGAAAATGCCATTGCCGAGAGTGACATCCTGATTCAACAGCGCGGAAATAACGGCTCTGCGGCCAAAGGCCAGATACCTGCTCTCGAGCAAAGACTTGTAAAACTCATAGATCAGCATGCAGCAATGTTTCCCAAGGACTCTGAGCGCGTGGGATTGTTGCATCGCGCTGCTTTGATTCACTTCAATTCTGGACTCGTTGATCATGCGACACGCCGCTGGGCAGCTCTGGCAAAGGAATTTCCGCAACATGCTTTTGTCAGCGAGGGTCTTCGCCTTGTTATTAAACGCTCCTACGATGCTCAAGACTGGATTAAGGCATCGTCTGACGCGCGCGCATTTTTGAACATTGCTGGAGTTCATTCTGCTCCGTTGGGCACACAGCTTAGAAAACTGCTCTCTGTTGCGATGTTTCAGCAGGGTCTTCATTTGGAAAAGTCACGGCGCCACGCAGAGGCTTCCAAGCAGTTTTTGGCATTCCACAAGGAATTCCCCAGCGACTCCGATGCTGGAAAGGCTCTTATCAACGCAGCAAA
This sequence comes from uncultured Oligoflexia bacterium, assembly GCA_964460155.1. GTDB lineage: Bacteria > Bdellovibrionota_B > Oligoflexia > Silvanigrellales > Silvanigrellaceae > RFOM01. The sequence continues at coordinate 17,008 of CAYWSV010000035.1, forward strand.
TAATCAGTTTAAGGACAATCGTCCGGAGGATGCTCTCCTAACCCTCAAGCTCTTCACAGACAATTTTCCAAACTCTGAATATTTAATGAACGCTCTCGAGATGACAGCAACGACCTCTGAAGCTTTGGGACTTTACGCAGATGCTGCAAAGGCCATTGAGACGATCGCTCTGCGAAGAAAAGCCGGAGAAACCTCTGGTCAAGCATACGCTCATGCTGCAGGGCTGCGGCTTTCTGCCGGAGACCCTCATCGTGCTGTAAGTAATGCGACATCTGCATTGACTCATCTGAAAAAGGCACAGGACGTCTGTGAAACTTACAAAGTTCTTCTGGACGCGCAGACTCTCATTCGGTCGGGTGCACTGCAGCCAACCGCAGTTGCAGCATTGAATAGGTGCCAGAACACATCTCCTGAATGGGGGTTGTATTTTGGCGGACTCGCTGCCCGGTTGACTCAGTCCTCCGGACAATCGGCAGAGGCTTTTCGTCTTGCGTCCCAAACTCTGACGCGTGGGCGAAATGTGAGTTCCAAATTACAGAATCCTTATGCCTTCGAAGGGCTGCGCCTTGCGGGACAAGTTCAATTGGGCATTTTGGAAGCTCAGTCGCGCCAGCTGCTGAACCGCAAACTCAGAAGTACGGCTGCTTTGCAGGTCGACTTTGTGTCTATCAAGGCTGATGCTGAACAACTTGTTCAGAAATACGTGCAGTTGGCTCAGGTCGGACAACCAGAATCATCTGTTGGTGCCATTTACCGAGTTGCAGAAATTCAGGAAGGACTCGCATCGATTCTCGTTCAAGCTCCACATCCGCAGGGAATGCCACCTGCAGAAGGCGAAGCTTTAAGAGCGAGAATCGAGAAGATTGCGATTCCTCTTCAGGAAGAAGCGGCCAAACTTTATGTTCAAGCTTTGTCGAAGGCTGAAGATATGGAGGTCGTCTCTCCATATACGAACATGCTTAAAGAAAAGCTCTCTCTCATTCGTCCTGCTGAATTTAGAAAAATGGTCGAAGTTATGCCGAGTCCATCATATTTCGTGCATGAGCTGCCTATTCGCGAGGAAGTGAAGGAGGTTGTTGATGAGCAAAAATAAGTCCGTCGTTTGAGGAATTCTTAAATAACTCTGGCTTTTTTTAGAGGATATTGCCATGAGAAACAAAACAGGAATCATTCGATCAGCTTTGCTCGCTCTTCTTGCTGCTTCATCATTTCTCGTCGGGTGTCAGACGACACGTCTGCCAACGGCAGTGCGCAATGCAGACAACTCAGCTCTTCTGGTTCAGGTTAGCGAGGATCCAAATAGTCTGATTTGGAATGGAAATCAGCGTGGAAATAAAGAGTCACTGAATAAAATGAGTCGTTCATCGCCTTCGGTAACTGATCCTGCCGTATTGCAAATGCGTGCAGAGTTGTTGCTTGTTGGCCGTATGAGTCGGGCTGCAGCAGAAAATGCAAGGCTGATTTTGCGGCGAGATATTCGCAATGTGCGAGCTCTCAAGACACTCGTTAAAAGCGCATTGATTGAAAAAAAGGCTCACGAGGCACTCGCACTGTGTTCAACGGCTGCGGAGTATTCGCCTCAAGATGCCGAGTTAGTGTCTTTGGAAGGCCTTGCTCAATATCAACTTGAGAATCCTGTTTATGCAAAAATACTGTGGAGCAGGGCTCTCACGCTTGACCCGAGTCATATTCCAACTCTCATGAATTTGGGCGTATTCCTCTTTCAAAATGGACACGTGAAAAAGGCTGGAGCTCATTTTGATAGAGTGCTCGCCATTCAGCCCGAACATCTGGATGCGCTCGTCGGCCGGGCTTTGGTTCTGAGTGCCGAAGGCCGTGGTGAGGAGGCTGTCGCCGGACTTGAGACCGTGCTCAAGCGCACGGGCGACAACGCGTTTGTTCTTGGAAATCTTGCGCTCATCTCACGCGACCGTCTGAAGGATTACAAACGCGCGGCAGGATTCGTTGAGCGCACCTTGTCTCTGCAGGGCACCGACCGCCGCAGTCTTGAGGCCGCGCTTTCAATGAAACAGGAATTACGACGTTTAATGTTGGCTCAAGATAAGCAGATCTCAGATGAAAATATTCGTCGCATGGCAGAAAGTGTTCCCTCTGCATCTGGAGCTTCTGAAGCAGACTCTTCTTCAGTGGGTAGCGATCCTGCCCAATCCGAAATCCAGAAACTCGAGGAGTCTATCAAATGAAAATTCTCATTTTTGCAATAATTTCGATGATCACTTTGTCTGGACTTGAAGCTCATGCAGAGACAGCCTCGAAAGTCTCGATGAACACAACTCCAACCCAATCGAACGTTGGGGCCGGGGCGGGGCAGCAATCCTACGAAGACACATCGGCTCAGTTGAAGGTGACCCGCGATGCGCGGGGCCGCAAAATGCAGTTTGTTGATTTCAATGAGGTTCAAATCGAAGGGCAAGCCCGAACACCCGAAGGATTTATGATTCAAAGCCGAAAATCGGGGAGATTTAGGTCTCTCATCGAATTAAGGAGTCATTTCCGGGACAACATTAAAATCCATGCACTCGGGTCGGATGCGCTCTGAGGCTGATTTTGAAGCACCAATCTTGTGCAAAGCAAAGGAAGGTTTACAATAAGGGGAAACTGGTGCATATACACGGCCAAAGCATCTAATTTAATAGTAAATACATAGAGTGCAGCAGGAGGTTGCTGATATGGCGGCAAAGGTCTCGAAGGAAGCTCAAGAACTGACTCAAGATGAGGTTCTGAAGCTTAAAGAGGTCTTACTTAAAACTCGGGAAGGTCTTCATGAAAAGTCCCGTGAGCGTAAGGCTGAGGGTATGTATGAAATCAGCCGTGATGACCTCGCTGACGAGGCAGATCTCGCTTCCGTTGAAACCGCTCAGGACGTCGGGATGAAGCTTGCCGAGCACGATAGGCACAAGCTGAATCTGGTGGAAAAGGCTCTCAAGAAAATTGAGGCGAATGACGGTTCATACGGTCTTTGCGAAGGAACGGGCGAACCTATTGGGTATCGCCGTTTGGAAGTTCAACCTTGGGTGCTCTATTCATTGCGCTATCAGGAAGAGCTCGAGCGCGGACGTCGCGCCTAACAGGCACAGCCTCAGCACTGGACGCAGGGGCTTACGCGAGAGTCATTTGGCAAACGCGTTGAGCGGGGCCAGTGAGTTCGAGCGACTCTGATGAATAGCGAATTTGAATGATACCGCCCGGCATCGCAATGCTCTCGACCTCTCCGGTTCGAGAGCATTTCTCATTTTCAAGGGCAATTTTCATTGCGCAGCCGCCAGAACCACAACATGGAGTCAGGCCTGCTCCACGTTCAAAAACGATACCATTGAGTGGCGCGTTGCGAGGAGCCTCAATATCAACGGGCAGTTCAACGAAACCAATGTTACTCAACGGAATTTTAAAAAATTCGCATACAGAAGTGCTTTGCAGGAGCTTTCCAGCCTGAATAAAATCTTCACGGCTGAACGATTTAAAAGTTTCTGCTTTCAGAATTAAAACGAAATGCGGATTCGCAAGGTTCACAAAATTTGCATGCGTGACGCATGAAAAAAGTTTTTTTGTAATTTCGGTTTGGTTGCCTTCAAAAAGGCTCATCATTTGCTGAAAATTCAACGACCGAACGGTCTCGACTCGCCCCATTTCAACTCTCGATAAAAAAGAGCCTTCGGTTGTATTTTCTGGTTTGCAACCCAGAAGGGTTGCAAAGACGGGTGCGGGTTGGGCATTTATAGTAGTGCTTTGTTCGACTCTGAGTGCGAATACACTCTGGCTTCGCTGGCCATCCCAAGCTCCCGCTTCTTTTGCCAACGCAGCCAGACAGCGCAGAGCATTGCCGCACGTTCCCGCACGTGAACCATCACTGTTCCAAATACCGGCGTCGAGTCGGCCTTGCGTATCTGTTTGCCAGAGCACCAGACCGTCAGCTCCGATTCCCGTGCTGCGATGACACAACTGAATCGCTGCAGTAGAAACGGCCTGATCATTCGAAGAGAGCTTGAGTGCCGACAAAAAAGAACGAGCTTCAGCAAACAGGAAGTCGTTCTCTGCGCCATGCCACTTTTCTAGCGTCACGGCAGTCTTGAAGAGTGTTTTTAGCGAAGCCATCACTCGGAAACTTCAACCACCACGTCGCCCAACACGCGGCACTGGCAGGCGAGCCGTTCATCGTCGCGTGCAGCCATGGTTTCAAGAAAGTCGCGTTCGTGATCTTCCATGGGGCTGAGGTGTTGGGGGTGTTCAACGACGCGAATCATGCATGCGCCACAAGCGCCATCGCGGCAGCCAAACAAAATGCTCGTGTCATGATGTTCGCAAACGTCGATGATTGATGCGTTTTTTTCTACTTCTATCGATTTTTTATCAGTTTTAATGGTCAGAACCGGCATTTCCGCCCCCCGTAGTCGTTCCCAGCGGAGTTAAATTAGTCCAGCGACTCCGCGCAGATGGGAGAATAGCCATAAATATCGGATTCCTTCAACCGATATATGGCCTAATCTAGGAGCACATGGAGAGGCTGTATGGCCAAGGACTTGAGAATGTTTTTGGAACCTGCCCAAAAGACGGGGAAAGGTTCCTCACCTGCAGCGCCCTTAGCACACAGGCGAAGCCTATCGAGCCCTGGCGAACCGCGTGTTTATCGGGTGAGGGCGGGGTTTGTTTGCGGACTCTGCGGACGTTTGCACGAAAAACTCGAGCCAGCGTTTGATTGTTTGGGTCGCTGCACAATCGAGCTTCGCCTGAGAACTCCTGCAGGTCGCGCTTTGTCGGGTGAACAAGGTCATTATGCTTGCACCGCCTGCGGCCGCGGCTTCGCAAACACCGATGACGCCGAGGATTGTTTCGAACGCTGTTTGTCGAAGATGAAACCCAGCCCGCAGTTTGAAGAGGCTTTGCGGCGCGTTCAAGTGAAATATGTACAAAGGCTTCAAGCGCATGGCCTGAGGTCGCTCAGTAAAATAGATGCCTTCGCCGAGCACACGCGGATGTTGGAAACCTTGAAACAAGAGCAGCGTGCATTGGGCAGGCCCGCAACGTCTGCAGAACCTGAAACTCAACATGCTCAATCTGCTCCGGTTCAGCGGGCACAGCCTCAGCAAGCAAAACCAGTACAGCGTGCACAGCAGGCATCAGTACATGAGGCCCCCAATGTGTTCCCCGTTGAGACTTCAGACGTGCACCCGAATCCAAGCACTGCGGCCGTGCTGGTGCCCCCCGCGACTGCTGCCGCGGCGGTATCCTCCACGGAATTTGTGAGTGAGCCAGACTCTCTTCAAGAAGATGATTCGCCAACTTCCGAGGCGGCAGCGCAAGCCTTGCTTGAAGGGGATTTTAGCGACGCGTCGTCCGCGGAATCACTGATGTCTGAGAACTATTCGGAGACCTCATCTGATGCCTCAGCATCGGACCTAATAAATGAACCTTCTGCAGGCGAAGAACTCGCGTCTGCTGCGACTCAAAATGAGGAAATTGGTGTCGCTGATATAGGCTCTTCGCCGGATGTTGAACTCTCGGACAGCTC
>CAYWSV010000036.1:0-22179 GCA_964460155.1 uncultured Oligoflexia bacterium
ATCTGTTTGTGAAATTGAGATTGGGTTGCGTCGACGAAGCAGGTGCCTAGGGGTGGCAGCGCAGAGGCAGAAAGCGACACGAGGAAATCCTCCGGAGATGCATAGAACGTGCATGCAGGTCTACCGGAAAGGTGCGAGGGCGTCTAGTTCAAGAGGCGCGTGGGTGTTGGTTGAATTGGCCACCGTCTTCAGGTGCACCACGCAGAGTCAGAACATCGATGATCTTTTGGATCAAATAGTCTTGTTCATGGCTTTCGGGTTCAAATATTCCGCCAGCACGCAGCATGCGGGCATCGTACCATTTGACCTGAATTTTAAGTTTGAGCTTCGCTGGGGCAAGAATACCGAAAGACGACAACGGAACCGTCATGGTCAGGCGTGAGCCGGGTTTCAGTTTCACAGGGTTGATGAACTCGATTTTGAACCCCTGCCACGACAAGTCGAGGAGTATGGCGCTTGACGTTGCGAGTGGATTCCACGAGCTCATTTTTACATCGACAAGCGCGTGGCTTTCGATGCGTTTAGCTCTTTTAGTGGGCTGGGAATTATCTCCCCCGCTCTGATCTTGCTCACTTGCGTTCCGTGTTGTTCTTGGAAACAGCGACATGGTTCCACTCCCTCGTCCGAACTTAATCATCGGGAGATTCGGCTGAAAGTGGTGGGAACTGAAGTCGCAGATGTTATGTTTTTGGTGGGTTTTTATTGCCTGCCAGCGCCGGGCGCTGTGCAGAGCCCCCGCCCAGACGGGTGAGCAATTGCTCAAGGGCCAAGAGCAAAAGAGCCAAAGCCAGCAGCCAAGGGTAGGCCTTGAGTAGCGGAACAACACGCAAATCGCGGACCTCTTCAGAGCGACTTAGAGATTTGCTGAATTCAGGTGACATCACTGAAAGTTCTGCAGGAAACAGGGCAGGATTGCTGTATTCTTCGCGCTCGCGCATCGTTCCATCGAAAACCGGCCAAACGAGGGGCTTTTGAGCCTGATTGATGCGAGGCAAACCCTCTGTCGAGGGTGCTTGCCATCGGAGTCCAACCGGCTCAAAACGGGGGGCTCGGGCAAGTTCTGCCGTCGTGGGGGCATTGCCCTCGAAAAACGACTTGGAGCTAGGCCCTGCTCCCGAAAGGGTCAACTTTTCCCAGACGACAGCTTCAAGGGCGAGGTTGGGTACGAAGACGGGCTTGCCAACGGTCCCTTCGAAACCTTGGCCGAGACCCACAAGGGTACTGTTCTCGGGAAGGCCGCCGCGTGAGCGAACAAGGTGGATGGGGTCATCGCGATAAAAACGTGGGCCCGCAAATTGCGGAGGACGCAGCCCGCTATCTTGTCTGCGCTGAAGAAATTCAACCATCCACTGAAAAAGACGTTCGCTTGCATCAATTGCATAGACGCGGTGTGCTTTTTGAGTCGCCGAGTCGGCGAGAGCCTGTGCTCCTGATGTGTGCCAGTCGCCTGCAAGTAGCGCCACGACTAAGCCTTTGCCCACGGGATACGCGAGTATAACAGGCGATGGTGGATTTTCGTCAGTTTCAGCCAGAACCAAGGCACCTGCTTTGGGTTTGCAACCGATTGCTGTTTGCTTGGTCACAATCTGGCCGACAGCCGATTCGAACTGGGCCTCCGAGAGGAAGCGATTCTTTCCGACACGCCACCGACGTGGCTTTTCCATGTCGAATTGAGGAAAGTTTTCGCAAGGAAATAAATCACTAATGCGAGAGTCTCGGCCCTGCATTGTGAGCGGTCCAGCTTGAATGACAAGTCGTCCGCCATTCGCATTCACATAATCATAAAGATTTTGAGTGTCGCGTTGATTGAGATAATTGTCGAAAACAAAATTTTGCGCCAGCACTCCATGAAAGTTGGGGAGCTGTTCGCCAAAAAGTTTTTCTGAAGGAAATTCGATAAGCGAAAGCTGACTGCTGGGTATGGTGAAGTCATCCGAAATCTCGCGCAAAATGTAATAGCTCAGCAAATCGAGATTAGGCCAAAATTTAAGTTTCGTGCGAATGTTGCGTAAGCTCCAGTCGGGGCCAACGCCAACGTGCAAAATAGTTGTTTTCGAATGCACAACGCTGACAGGAGCTGAAGCCATGTTGAGTGGCACTGGACTGAGGTCAGTTGATAGTTGTGCCGTGAGAAGTTGTTGTTGCGCGCGGGTAAAATGCACAGGAATGTTTTCAATCGTGTTGACCAAACCCGATGCATCGGCGGTGACGCTGACCGATTTACTGGTGAGGAGTGCGTCTCCGCTGCGGACAATTACCTCAACCGATTGGCTCTCGTTTGCATTTAAGCGTCCAGTAATATCAAGTGACAATTGAGAAGGTTCGCCAAGAAAATTCAATTGAGGGGCGCTTAACTCCGAGAGAGCTAGAAATCTTTCGGGTGTGGCTCGGCGCATACGAATGCGCAAATCCTGCGGTTTAAGAAGAAGAACCTTGCGCGAAACCGAACTGGAAAGTTTCATAACTTCGCGTTGAAATGTGCGGGCTGCAGGGCCCCAAAGAGTGGCGTTACTCACAACGATTTGCTCGCCGTCAGAGGCAGCGAGTTGTGTAATGAGTTCTTCGTAATCCTGAACAGGTGTTTGGTTCAGATTTCCGAACTTGCGAAAGTTAAACCGGACACTCGGGTCGATTTGAAGCTTTTTTTGCAACTCGCTAGTGGCAATTTGCTGATTGATGTCGTCCCACGGGAGCCCGGCGTCGATCCAGACATTAACGGTTTTGGGTGGCTGACGTTCGATGGTCTTTTCAATAAATGGTTTGACCAGAGGCAATGCAATCAGAACAACAATTGCTGGCCGCAAAATATTTCTGAAAATGGTCAGACTCATGGTTCAAGTCCTAGGTTGCGCACGCGGTTGAGAATTTCGGGGAGCTGCATTTGATCTTCTTTATAGTCGGTGGTCAGAAGACCATACATCAGATTCACAAATGAACGTGTGCGGTAGTCGTCATCGCCCACGAAACAGTCTGTGCCCTCGCTGTTCTGAGTGAGGAAGCGAACTGGAGTAACGATTCCCATGGGTGCTTGTGCATTGACTTTCTTGCGCAGTGTTAAAATGAGTGTGCGCTCGGGACTGCACCCATCAAAAGACGAAAGAAGGTAAAAACTTCGATAAAGGAGTCCGCGTCTTTTGGGAGATTCCCAGACGAGTCCAATGCTCGGATCTGAACTGAGTAGCATCCATTCGGGTGTTTGGCGCAGACTGATTCCTTCTGCGATGACGAAACCACCCGAACGAATATGCTGCGTGACGGGTGCAACTTGCAAAGCCTCAAGTGAGGAGGTCCACCAAATTTCTGAGGCGCCCAAGCGGCAAGCTCCCGGGGTCAACTCGCGGGGCAAGTTTATGGTTCCTCGATTAGCAAGAAGGGATTGCAGAGTCCGATATCGTGCTTTGACAGGTTCTGGCACCGTGGAATCGCACCAACCGATACGGAAGGGAAATGTCGAAGAATCCGATCGCGCATCTCCGGTTCTAGGAGTGCGTGAATCAAACGGCAGACGTTGCATAATTTGGGCGTATCCGACGTCAGGCAGAGCCGCACTCAAAATGATTGGAAGCAGGACGAGTGCTCCCGTTGTTTTTATCGCGTTGTCTTTTTTGTGCTGCAGCCACCACAGCAAAAGAACCGCGCACAACGCCAAAAGAGCACCCAGCCATTGAAGTGCATTCGCGCGCGAGACATCTGATTTTTCTTGTCTTGCAGCAGATGATCTCAGCGGGAAAAGCTGCTCTACCTCGGCCGCGCTCAGCGTCTCCGAGAGCTTTTCCAAAACGGGTGGCTCAACAAGAATCATGTGGTCGTCGCGTTCGCGTAGGTAAAGAGCGGGCACCGGCAGCAGAGCCTCGGTGTTGTTGATGATTTGTGCTTTGAGGTTTTGTCCGTCGATAAAGTAACGCAATTTGGGCATGCGCAAACGTGATTGTTCCTCAAACCATTTGCTCCAATCCTGAGGGGTGCGCAGTTGAATTCTGGTCAATGCGGGCGAGCGGTTCTTCAGTTGCGCGGCGATTTGTGACCATAGACCAGCCCATTTACCCCAGCGTCCGAGTTCGCCATTGGGAGCTGCACCGCCCGTGCGCAAATAGACAACCGGCGGATTGGTCGACAGCGAGAATGCCAGTGGTGTTCCATCAGCAGCTTTGAGCAGCGGGGGTGTCGAGGATGGCAGATTTTGCACAATCGGACGAGCGGTTGGTGGAGCTCCTGTTTTGCCCAGTTCCCAAGGGAAAGTCAGATTCGCTGGAGGCAATGCAAGCAACGGCAAGCGTACACTCGGTTGATTGCTTTCGAGTTGCACATTGACCGATTCCATGAGCCCTTCCGTTTGGGAAAGCCGCGTATCTGCAATGTAAACCAAGGCATCATTTTCTGGCGAAAAACCCTCGGGAATCCAATATAAGCTTTGTTGAAAAAGATCACCTGCGACGCTGTCACCGACCGGGACTATCCAGACCGACGAACGTCTGAATTTCCATGGATCCGACGCGTCTGCTCCTTTCGAGCTTGTCGCACTCTCTGTTCCGCGACACGCCATAGGACGCAGTGGAACCTTAAAATATTGGGCGTATGCGCGCAGGTCCGAAAGCCCATCGAGCTCGCTTGGACCAGCAATCGACAATGTGCACGTGGTAAAAAGCGGTGGATTCGCTCGCGCTGAAGTCACTGTCTCTTGCGATTCCGAGTCCTGCCCCGAAATCAGCGCATAGGTCTGCGCTTGAGAATTCTCCGGCTCCTGAAGTGGGTATTCCTCAAGCGTCAAAGTGGGGCGTGCTTGACGAGGAATTCGCGAGCTCAAACTTGCTTCCAACTTGATGAGGCGCGGTGTGGAGGGCAGAGCCTCCAGAGGCGTTTCTTGATTGTCGGTTTGCCACATGAGTGCGAGTTCTTCGGGGACCAGTGGTGTGCTTTGTCCTGAGGCCAGAGCATTGGGAGTCCCTGAAGGGGTTCGAATGACGTTAATCGATTGAAATGCACCTGAAAGCACCGACAGTGGTCGGATTGTTTCCGCTTGAGCATCCGTGACGATCGTCAATGTGGTTTCGGCGAGACCGTCCGAGAAATTCTTTCCTAAATTTTGAATCAGTCGTTGGGCGTCAAGAGGTTGCGACAGTGCGCTTGGATTGGATAACGCATTAATGATGTAATTTTGCAGCCCAGAAGCCGGAACTTTGTTGAGTTCGTACTGAGGTTCTGGAATTTGTTTATCACTACTGACGAACTTAAGTTCAATAAAAATATATTCCGAATGGCGGAGTTCTTTTAGAGAGTCCAAAACATGTTCACGCGCGCTGCGTGAGCCACGTAGCGCTTTTATGTGAGAAAGTGTTGGGTCGAACCAGACAAGTCCACCTGTTTGCCGCTGCCCCTCGGGTGTGTTGGGTGATTGTGAAAAGTAAGCGAGTCCGGCACCGAGAGTGAACAAAAGAATCGCCAAAATCTCCCACCAGAGTGGTGGTTTTGTTTTGATTTGCTGCAGACGTTGTTCGCTTTTTCCACCCAAAAAATAACTTGGAATCTTAATTTTTTCAGGGTTGATTCGCTGAAGAAAAAGGATTCCAAGAGTCAACAATGACACAAGGGAGGAGAGCAGTATAAGTTCCGTCATTGACTCATCCTCTGACCGGCAAGTCGAACAGACAATTCGCGGATCAGGTCGTCCAGCTCATCGTCTGCAGTTGTCAGCAGCGAGCTCCATCCGAATGAATTGAGTTGCTGCTGCAAGTCTGAAAGTTGGTTTTCGAGATTGCGAATGTAGTCAGAACCCGAGTGCGTGTCATTGAACGTGGTTTGTGTTGGTCCGCTGGGCACGGGGGGTTCAAAAGTCAGAATATCGGGCGCCGATGCGTCCGTGTGATGCGGGGATTCGAGGGGGTCACGAACGATGATGATCATGCCCTGACGCAAATGCAGCAGACTCAGCGCTGCACAAATATCTACGACCGATGCTTGTCGCGATTCGGGATTGTGAAAGAGATCGGTCACAAGGTAACAGAAATGTGAGCGCTTGATTCGCGCTGCGTGTTTTATCAACTGGGGACCAAGGTCGGCCCCAGCCAGCATCAGGATGTCAACCTTTTGCGCCTGCTGCTCATGCAGATTTTGAATCAGACCTGCTGTTGCCCAAGCAAGTTGATTCTTGCTGGGTTTGTCTGCTGCCGATTTGAAATTCATATTTTGATAGCTGTGAACAATGACGCTGACGTGAAAACGGCCTGGTGAGACGTCGGTGCGCGTCAGAAGTTGTTCCTGCAAGAGAAGATGACGACTCGAAAGAGCACGTAATGAATCTCCAGATTCATACGGACGCAATCCAAGGCCCAGCCGATTGGGGCTTCTTTGCGGATGAGTGTCGAGTGCCGCTTGAAGATGACCACGCTGTGCACGCAGTTTCAAACGCAGCAATGGAGGAACCGCGGAGGCCGGATGTCGGATGTCATTCGTCCCGGCGGTTTCCGGAAAGGCTGTACAGAGCTCGGCTAATTTCATATTCTCGCCACGGTAAGGGTTTGCGAAAATTGAAAAGCAAGTCGAAGGGAACGTCAACCATGACGCCAGAGCTCGCCCGGGTCTTAGGTGAAGCATCAATGCCTGATTTGAGTGATGCGGAGGCATTACGCCGCCGTATCTCGGAAGCGATGCTCACGGTTCGTCGCTATATGCACGCTAGCCCGCTGCGTTATTCGAATTGGCTGAGCGATGAATTGGGGCTGCCTGTTTGGCTAAAGCTCGAGTGTCTGAATCCCAACGGTTCTTTCAAAGTGCGCGGAGCGATTGTTGCCATTGCCAATCGTCTGGCTCGTCATGACACGTCCAAGGGCCCTTTTCGTGTGTGTGCTGCTTCGGCAGGCAACCACGCTCAAGGTGTAGCGCTGGCAGCCAAGCTCATGGGTTGTGAGGCGCATATTTTTTTGCCCAAGCGTACTCCGCTTGTGAAGCGCAGTGCGACCGAAAAATTGGGTGCAAAAGTTTATCTCGTGGGTGACGTTCTCGAGGAGGCTTTCGAGGCTGCTCTCAAGTTCTCGGCTCAAGAGAACGCCGAGTTTATTCATGCGTACAATGATTTTGATGTGGTGCTTGGACAGGCTACCTGTGCCGTTGAAGTGCTGGAACAGTACGCTGCCGAGTGTCCTAATGTTCCTTTGTCTCAACTCGACTTCGTTTGTTGTGTGGGCGGTGGCGGACTTGTGTCTGGGGCAGGCTTAGCCTTCAAGCTCGCTGGAGCAGGGCGTGTTTATGGGGCCGAGCAGGAATTTTTCGATTCAGCTGCGCGTAGTCTTCACGAAAAGCAGCGTTTGCCCGTTACGCATGCCGGCAAAACAACTATTGCCGATGGGATTGCGGTTCGACTTATTGGCAACGTGAATTACGAGATTATGAACCGCACTCTTGAACGCATTATGCTGGTCAGTGATGATGATCTCACAGCCGCCCTGTTGGGATTGGTCGAATGTGAGCATGTGGTCGCCGAGGCGGCAGGGGCGGCTGCTATCGCAGCTGCGCGCAAAAACGGAGGCACTTTCGAGGGGCGACATGTGGTGTTGACCGTAAGTGGTGGCAACATCGACCCGCAGCTGTTGTCGCGTGTCATTACGCGGGGTTTGGGGGTTACGGGTCGAATGCTGCGTCTCACTGCGCGCATTGGCGATAGGCCCGGTCAGTTGAAGTTTTTGCTTGAAAAAATAGCAAGCATCGATGCCAATGTTCTTGAGGTGTATCATGACCGGACCTACGCTCAGGTCAGTGTCGGGGATGTCGAGGTTGAGTTAGCTCTTGAAACGCGTGGATTTGAGCATCAATACGAGTTACTGGAAGTTCTCGAAGAGGCGGGTTTCAGTCCGAAGATTCGTCATGGTTCCTGAGCGGTGCGCGATTTTCCGCTCTGAATAATATTTTTGGATGTTCATTTGAGTGCGCAATCGAATGGAGTGAAGGTGTAAATGTCTCAGCTTTTGAATCCTGAATGTTACGACGTGCTCATTGTTGGTGGTGGACCGGTCGGACTTTTTGGAGCCTATTACGCGGGTCTTCGGGATATGAAGGCACGGTTGATTGATCGGCGGCACGAGTTGGGAGGTCAGCTGACGGCAATTTATCCCGAGAAATGGGTCTATGACATTCCTGGGATTCCGGCGATTCGCGGCAAACTCTTGTTTGAAAATCTGCTGACACAAATTGCGCCCTACAGCATTCCCGTCAGCTTGAGTCAGGAAGTCGTCCTGATTCAGAAGAATCGCAATAATATTTTGCGTGTCGAAACCCGCGATGGCCACGTGTACCACAGCAAAACAGCTGTTCTGAGCCTTGGCATGGGTGCGCACATTCCGCGGCGACTGGACATTCCGGGCTTGCGCGAGTTTGAAGGGCGGGGTGTCACCTATGGCGTACACAATCTGGAAGACTTCAGAGGCAAGCGCGTCATGGTTGTGGGTGGCGGCGACAGTGCGCTCGACTTGGCGCTCACTGTGATGGAAGTGTGCCGCGATATGGTGCTTATACACCGTTCAGACCGTTTCAATGCACACGAAGAAACTGTCAAAAAACTCTATGCTTCGAATGCTGAAATTCGAACCTTTTCTGAACTGACTTCCATAGAGGGCGACACCAAAGTTGAACGTGTGCAGTTACGTGACACACGCTCGAAGGCTGTCACACAGCACGAAGTTGATATTGTCATTGTTGCTATTGGTCTGATTTTTAATCTCGAAGGCGTGAGTGATTGGGGAATTCAGCTCGAGAACAACGCCATTGTGGTTGATCACAATCGCCAAACCAACATGCCGGGTGTTTATGCGGCAGGCGACATTGCGACTTATGCTGGAAAAATGAAGTTGATTGGCACAGGTGCGGCTGAAGCAATGCAAGCAATCAACCACGCCAAGCATTACATTCAAGAAACCTTTCCGTACCTCTGATTCCGTTACAAAAAACAACGGTGTTACCTTGTTGGTTAACAAGGGGGCAGCCGTCATGGAACAGATGCTGCAGCATGCAAACCTCAGCGAAACTGCGCGCAGTTTTTTCTGTGACGTTATGCGCGAGTGTCCAAAAACCTTCCGAACCCGAGAAATGCTGTGGCAACTTAAACTGCTTTCACGCTATTCGGCTGAACGCACGTTTTTTGAATCTGCTCTGGAACGAAAAAGAAAGGAACTTGAGTCGATTTTGCCTATCATTCGGATTGATCAAGTTCCTCCGCCACGATCAACACCCATTTCGCGTTGGCGCTCGGCCGAAACAGAATGGCCCAATCCGGTAGATGTGTTGACCCAGCTATTTCTGCAGCAAATTCTCAATTCAACTGAATTGTTTCTCGACTTGGGGAGTCGCACAGACGCGTTTTTTCTCTCCGAGCGAAGGGACTTCATTGGTTGGGTGCCCGAATCCTCGGGGACCCGCTGGCATGAGCCGTTCAGAAGTGAACTTGCTCGATTATATTTGGGCTGGGCGTTCGATCAGACACGATTAGTAGAAATGGCGTTGAATGCCTTGCATGTTGTTCCGGTTGGTCCGCAGATATTGGATGTTCTTGGGCATTGGCGTGATCCGCATTGTTTTAAGCCTCTTCTGAAAACGCGTCTGCTGGAGTTGTTCCGTAAATCGGAAAATCTTGGAATTCATCTTCATCCCAACATCATGGTTTGGGCTTTATACGAACTTGAAATGGTCGAGGTTCTCTCGATTCTCGATGCTGTTCCGAATCTGGAGCATTGTGCCGACGAACTTTGTCGCTTGCAGTGTCGAATGAGTGCCTAAGAAGCGCATATGCTAAGGGTCCGGCGCTGTCAGTTTTTTGGGCTCACGGATTTTTCTGATTTTAGTTGTTATCCTTCCCCATTTTTTGGCAACATTATTGTCAGTTGATTAGATAATTTAACATTTTTATAAAACGTGATTCTGAGGTTGAAGTGTCAATTGAAAATTGGAATTTCTATTACTTTATTTTCATTTCAAAGAAACCTAGAGCCGAATTTGCACTCGAGACGAATTCGCTCGCTGCACTTTTGCAGTCTGTTGGCGTTGGTGCGGCGATCACATCACCTGCGGTGATGCATCCTGCTCACCTCATTAATCACAAAGGTGTGACACCTTGGATTGCCCTTTATGCAGCAATTAAAATGAACAATCCCTCAGATCTTGAAGCGGCTCAAAGTGGAAAAGCGTTGCTTATTAAGCCAGCGCATTACTTGAGTTCCATCTTTGAAAGTCATGTCAATTGGCCCAAGGAAATGATTGAAAAGTACGATCTAAATCCTGCTCCAAAATATTTACTGCTTTTGCCATTCCTTGTTCACAAAGACGCGGCTCAGCCGAAGAGAATGACTCAGATTCTTAACTCGCCGGATGGTCAATTGTCGGTTTACGGTTTTCGAGAATTCGATGACAATAATCCGGAAAAACTCCTTGTTGAATGCGCTGCGATGGTTGAGTTTTACAAACAGGGCTCTGTTTAGTTTTCGGTCTTTGTTTGAGTTGATTCACTGAAATGTGAGCATGTCAAAGTGACTTGCGGGGGAGTTCTGATGCGACGTGTGTCGAATCTTCAAATCTGCGAAACCATTCTCCTGATTGGACTGCTTACACCTCTGTACTCAGGGTGTAAGCCTAAAGCCTCGGTTGAAAGTGGTGCACAGAATTCCTCGCTGGGTGTCGCGCAACATGCTTTTTATCAATGCACAACTTCGACGATTCAAAAGGGAGTTCGGTATTCTTACCAGCTCTCGACGTTGAACAACACGACGAGCGAAATTTCGCTTCAGTTGGATGCGGCCAATACTCCCACACTGACGTTTGCAGAGCTTAAAAAGCAGGGAACAGATCGTTGGAGTGAATCCTCGAAGTTTGCTGTTCATCTTGTGAATAAAAGTGATGGCTCCAAGGGAATTCTGGTCAATGATTTGATAAGAGGCTTCAAAATCAATCCAGAAAATTCTTTCTGTATAACAGTCTGCTCGGGCCCAACGCGCTTCGTTGATGGACGATGTCTTTGGACCGGCGCGACCGAGGAAAGTGTGATTGGTAACCTGATCATTGAAACTATTGGTACAGCGGGGTTGGGTACCGTTTGGCGGGCAGCAGCTTTATCGCGTTCGATGCGCGCAGCGTCAAGCGCCAGCGTGAGTGCAGGCGCAAGTGCGGTTCTCGATGCAAAAGCAACAATGCTCGTTCTTGATTCTCCGTTGCGCACCGGTGCCCAGAAAATTGCATCGGCCAAAACATTCGAAGAGGCGCTCGAACATCTTTCCAAAGCATTGCAGAAAACAAATCCTCTCAGCGGGACTTCAGTTGTGGGGCACGGAAACTGTGCAAACGATGCAATGACGCAGCTCGTGTCGTTGGTGTTGGGGCGCTGGGCCTGCGCAATTCCTTATCCCAAGGGGAAATTGGGTTATGCGACCATGAAAAATATTTTGGATGACCTCATTCGGCTCGTTGGAGTGCGAGAGAGTCATCGCGCGATAGACGACCTCACCTCGTTTTCGAGCAATGTCTTGGCGCGGAAAATGGTCGATGGAGACGTCGCGCTCCTGTTTTCTAAAGGGCCAAATGCTGGGCATGCAACGCTTGTCACAAAAATTAAGGGTCAACTTGTTCATATAAATAATCAAAACTGGCCTGATAAATTTCAGCCATTGGAACATTGGGATACGCTGTGGCGTGCGACATTCGGTGGAAAAAATCCGCAGTATCAGGTGTTTGTAGTCTCGAAAAAGTTAATTGGTTTTTGAAATTTCTCCTGTTTCAGCGGTTTGTTGATTTTTTTATTCATTTTTTTTGGTCTTACACCGATAACGACCCAAATGGGGTCGGGTATGTCTTCCAAACACTCTTATTTCCTTCTGGTTGCCGCGATTGCGGGACATTCGATATTCACCGGTTGTACGGGTTCGACGGGCTACGTCGAAGGGAGCAAAGCTTCTCGCCCCCCAGCAACGGTCAAGGTCGACAACAGCGGTGATGCATCCAAGACCCCTGTAAACCCTGCTGCACCAATTAAGACAGCGTCACCCGTTGTTAAAAATGGAGCAGCCGAGCCACAGAAAACCGACCCCGTGGTTCCCAATGTTGTGGTCGGCGTTCTTCAGGAAGCATTCAAAAATGCAACCACACAACCTGCTGCAGAGAATGTTCAACAGCCCGCTGTGACGGTTCCTCAAAGCGCACCCATTGACCCTAAAATTGAGGCCGAAATTCCTCAAGCCGACTGCCCGATGTACGCAAATACGAGCAGTCGTTTATATTGTGTGCGTGATAACGCCCCAGAGCTTGTTGGAGCGTTTCAATACAATGGTGGATCCTTTTCGCTGGTCACCGACATCGCGATCAGTTTGGGCGGAAGGATTTACGCAATCAGTCCAAGCGCGCTTTATCTAGTCAACCCCACGAATGCGAGTCTTTCATTGGTTCGAAGTCTTGACATTAGCGAAGCGAATGCGTTGACCGTTCTGAGTGACGGGCGATTGGTCGTGGCTGGGCGTGGAGTTGCTATTTTGGATCTGGATAAAAACCAATCTTACACGATAGCCTCAACGAGTACCTACAGTTCTTCGGGAGATATTGTTGGTTTGCCTGATAAGAAACTCTACTGGAGTGTGAAGACAGCCAGTGGCGACAAACTTGTCGTTGTTGATGCGTTTGCAGGAACAACTCGTGAGTTGGGAGTCATTGGACAGCCCAGCGTGCTTGGCCTCGCATACGCTTCTGGTGTTCTTTATGGTTTTAGTGAAGGTGGAAAGATATTTACCATCGACCAGCAGTCAGGAAGTGCGGTTTCTGTGATTAAAACGGACTCTACACGTTGGTGGGGAGCAACCACAAATCCCGTCAAATGGTGAGCTCAATTCAACGTAAAATTGAATGAATCTTCAAAGCGGAATCGGGTGTCTTACGGTTGTACGACTTGCCCGCCGCTTTTTTCGCAAGCTGCGGGAGCAGTGATTGCTGCAAGGGCAGTTGCTGTGTAGCCCCAAGCGACGTACGACGTGGAAATGTTGCTCGCAGAGTCTGAGAATGTCAGTGAGCAGCCACCTTGGCGTGCATCTTTCGCGCACGGAGCTTCCTGCCAACTTGCGGCGTCCATCGAACTATCGCTGTCACATTTTTGCTTAAAATATGCGACTTCATTAGGGCTCAGATTCTTGAATTCGGTGCATGTTTGGCGTGTTTCACCCTTCTTTACGGAGCATGAAAAGACGCCCGATATCGCTTGTGAACCCATCTTTTTCGTACAGTGCGTTTGGACCAGAGCCAGAACACACACAGATGTCATCATGACGCGTTTCATTAAGGCCTCCCTGATTCTCTCATTTTCTCAAGAGTACCAAAGCCACAGCGAAGCCTGCAGCGGCAGCATTCAAGAATTTGGCTGTGGTTTTTTTGCCAATAATGCCGCTTACGTGCAGCATACAGACAGACTTGGGAGGGTGTGGCGTGAAGATCCAATCTACGGCATTGGGGGGAATGCGGGCTCCGCTTCTGCGTCCGTTCAAAACTTCCCTGCGCACAGTCACAACCCTTGAAGAAATTGTTGTTCAGCTCACCGACCAAGATGGTGTGTGTGGCTGGGGAAGCGTTGTTCCGACTCCGGCAATTACGGGCGACACTGAGGAGAAAATTAAAGCTGACCTTAAGAATTTACTTTCAGACCTTCGCCGTGCGCGCATTGCTGATGTGTGGCACTGGAAAGACATTATCCCATCTGTTGCGCATGCTTCGCATACGGCGGTTTGTGCAATAGATGTTGCACTGCATGACCTCGCAGCCCGTAAAGCGAATGTTCCGTTGTGGCGTTGGTTGGGTGGAATGCATAGCATTCGCATGATGACAAACATGACCATTAGTGTGGATGATCCGCAGGTCATGGCCGACTGTGCCGCAGATGCTGTGAATAAAGGGTTTACCTCGCTCAAAGTTAAGGTGGGATTGGATTCGGAACTCGACAAAAAGAGAGTGATGGCCATTCGGCAAAAGATTGGAGCCAAGGTGTCGCTCCGTCTGGACGCCAATCAGGGATGGACTCTTAAAGAAGCACAGTCCTTGATTCCGTGGTTCAATGAGATGTGTGGTCCTCTTGATTTTGTTGAACAACCTGTCAAAGCAGCCGAGCTCGATTCGATGATTGCTATTACGAGGAAAAGTCCGGTGCCCATTGTGGCCGACGAATCCGCAATGTCATTCGATCAGGCGCGGGAAGTTCTCGACCGTGGTGCAGCGAATGCGCTGAGTGTGAAATTAATTAAGGCTGGTGGAGTGAGTGAGGCGCGGCGAATTTTGGATTTGGCATTCGAGCGTCGAGTGCCGTGTCTGATGAGTTGTATGTTTGAAGCGGGAGCGGGCCTACAAGCGGCAGCACATTTGGCAAGTATGCATCCGTCTGTTTATTGGGTGGATCTCGACTCAGCTGAATTTTTAAATGCACTTCCCTATGCAGGTGGGATTCGTTTCAGTGGTCCAAGAATCTCGGTTGGTGATGTTGCTGGTCTAGGTATGGACATGAGCGACGCGCTGATAAGTGAAATAAAAACTCCCCCTCAGAATCAGGGGGAGTGACACCTCTGTTGATGACCTCTTCAGCCATTTTCTTCAGGGCTGGCTTCCGATTTCATGGTTTCTGACACTGGCTTTGGGGGTGGCAGGCAGCGCAGGCTCAGGCTTGGTGCTGTTAAGTCGGTGTCGCCGATAATTTTTTCTTTGCCGCATGGAGTGGGTGGGTGTGGCAGGGTTTGGCTCGCACTCAGTGAATGGCGCAGCGCTTTACTGTCGACAATAATATTGGTTTTGCTCAGGCACTCGTTTAAGCGGAAGTCCATCGATTGGATTCCTTGAGCAGGGACAACAACGCCTGTGAAATGTTTCGCTTTAGCATTTGGTCGAATGCGAATGTTTCCGCGGAATCCATATACCGTGCAGTTCGTTTTCGAGTTTTCAAGCTGCGCGAACTTAACACCCTCGCGGTTTTTTGTGAGAGCGAGGCCTTTAAATTGTGACTTTGCGCTGACTCGGATGAGTTGACCTTGTTGACATGAGCTGCGGGTCACAGAAATTTTCACTTCTTTCGGGTAGCTCACGTGACCAATAATCTCTGATGCAGAAGATTCACGAAGGTCTGTGAGTAAACTCCCTTTGTGGAGGATGCACTTTGCTTTAGGGGGCTGCGGAATGACAGTGGCGTAGGCCAAGTCTGCGCGCTCGACATGGATTGATGATTCGACGACAATGGCGCCTGAATTTCTATAAACGGGCATTACGCGGAGGTTGAGTTCGTCATCACTGACGGTTTCTGTGAGTTCAAGAAGCTCTTCCGAAGGATTTGCAACATTAAGTTGTTCGATGTTTCCGCAGGCTGTTGCAAGAACGCAAAATCCAAGGATACCGAGTGTGTTTGTAAATCTTTTCATGTGCTCTTCCTCCCAGTTCTTCTTCTAGTCAGCAGAACTCTTCCGCTTTGAATTTCTTTTCGGATCTTTTTTATAAAACTTTAAAAACTATATTTATTAAATTATTTTGTATATTTATTTCGAATGTTTATATTCAAATTTGAATTTCATTTTTAGTTAAAAAAGAAATGAAATTATGCAAAAAAAACGCTGCAATTCCGTTTCGTTGTGCGGTGGGATGACTTCAAGTGAGGTGGGGCAAAAGCGAGGCGAAAATCGAGGATTTGGGGTGGGAGAATTGAACAGCGTAGGAGAGGCGGTGGTTAGACCGCCTCTCCCTTTAAATTGGGAAGAATCGAACTCTCAGTGTGTCCGATAACCTCCTCTCGCGACTGCGCTGTTTGACGCGAATACGGTCGCCATAACGGTTCAGTTTCTCGAGAAGATGATCAGAAATCTCGCTGAGTGCTGCGTGGAGCTTTGCAGAGGATTTCTCCAGCCGCAAACCATGATAGCGTCCGCCGTGGATGTGAGCCTTAATACTGTACAGATCTTGACCCGCTTGCGCCGGAGAATTCTGCATCTCAATCGTGACATGAATTAACCCTGCACGCAGATCCGGAAACTTACTCATGAACGGTTTAAGTTTCTCAACCACAGCAAATTTGGTCAGCTCCGAGCTCTCCATATTTTTAAAGACAACGCGAATCATAAGGACCTCCCCGTGATTGTGGATGTCGAAGGTGCTGCACGCACCCTCCTGACCTTATGTTACGGCAAATTATAAAATTGCTTAAATTGATAATTAGGATGGTTATTATTGTTTTATACTATAGGATAAAAGATTGAATGATATTCGCAGCTATTGGGTTCACAATTTTGCGCTGTGCTGTCAAAAGAATGAGTTCCTCGTGAACCCCTTGCAGCTGTCCTATCTCGAAAAGTTCTCCGCGTTGCACCTGTCCAATCACCGTATGTTCGGCTGCTGGAATTAATCCAAGTTCATTTGTTGCCAATAGTTTTTTGATTGCAACATCCTGACTTTCGACGACGATATTTAATTCGATTTTGTTGAGTTTTGCCCAGTGCTCAAGATCTTGTCTAAGGCGACTGTCGTAGGTTGGGAAAATGAGAGGCTGGCCCGAGATTGATTGTGGAAAGTTTTTTCGCAACGTTTTGAACTTTGCTGCGCCATAAAAGGCGACGTTTTTCTTGCTGATTGACTTTGGAGAAATTCCCTTTGCATCTGTCCCTGTTGGAACAAAATTCGTGATCATAATATCGATACGGTGGGAGGTTAGTTCACGCAGTAATTCGTCTGGTTTTCCTTCCGACAGCGTGATTTGGCAAGGTGAAATGCGAAACGCATGTTTAACAATTTGCTGAACCACTTGCTTGGGAATGTTATCGAGCGAGCCGATATGTAGTGATGGTTTGAGAGGTTTGAGGCGATCGTGCAAGACTTCGTACATTTCCGAGCCCATGCGGAAGATGTTTTTAGCATAGTCGAGCGCAATTTTACCCTGTTCAGTGAGGATGAGCTTTCGGTGCCTTCGCTCGAAGAGTTGAACCTCAATTGTATCTTCAAATTGTTTGAGTTGAGCTGAAAGAGTGGGCTGGCCAATTCTCAGCTTCTCTGCGGCTTTGGACACACTGCCTTCTTCGGCAATTGTTTTGAAGTAAAAAAGGTGATGGTAGTTAATCCACGGAGACACGTGTGATCCTCCATTCAGGTGTCGAACGAGCTTGTTTATCTATTTTTCTAACATTGTTTAAATCGATTTAAAAGTCTCTCGATTTTGTATTTTACGATTAATCAAAACGATTACGGTGTCCTTATTGCGTCGACGCTTGGACAGTGCGGCCAGCGTTGAGCCGCCCCCGAGGTGTATGTGCCCAAAAGCGACGGACATTCTTTTATTAGCGGATACTTTGCAAAAAACCCGATTTTTCCTGTCCCGTTCCATTTTTATTCGAGTTATGGCGCAGGCCAGCGCCTCTGTGTCCGGTTGTCGGTTCTCAGGGGAGGGCAGGTTGTCCGACGGGAGGGTGGGTTTCGTGAAAATGATACGCGGTCTGATGGTTGCTTCGATTTTACTTGTGCTTTTTGCCTGTCAGCGTGCATCCGATGATGAGAACTCGTCCCAGATTCAGCAGAATAGGACTGTGCCTTTTAGTCGTTGGTGTGAGAACTTTTCGCCTGAAAAGTGCAAGGTCGAACAATCGCAGTCTATCGATAGACTGTCGTGGCAGGCCGGTGTTGATGTTTTTCAAACCATCGTGGGCAGTTCAACGCGTCTTCAATTGCGCCGTGAGGATTTGAATCGTCCTGCGGTTATTCGCTTGTACCAAACTCTGGGCGCATCTGGTTTGCTTAATTTTTTGCGCAGTCTGCCTTGGGAGACCTTTGTTGTTGGCGACGGCCGCATTGTTTTGGGTAACCAGTCCGACGATTCAGTCATTGATGTTGACGAACTCAAACTCATTGGTGCACGCGAAGTTGTCTTTCAATTTACCTCTCCACGGGTTTTATCGGTGAGCGGCTTTCGCATAGAGTCCAGTTCGGGTCACTATTCCACGCCTGTTTTGGCCATTGACTTTTCCGAGCCCGATCAGCTGACGTTGGTGACACCGCGTGAGCGCGTTGTGGGAGTGCCTGTGAGGTTTTTCAACAAAACAGGACTCACTGCACAGGTTGCTTTTTCTCCGTCTGCGCTGTTGAAATCACTTTTCGATGTCATTCTTGAACCGGAGTTTGATTGGCGAAAAAATCTCTTCGTTCTTTTAGGTGAGCGGGAGCTTGTCTCAATTTTTAACTCAATGCGACCACTTCTGCCCGAAGGTCCAGCTCTGCAATTTATGTCGGCCCTGTTCCAAAACATGTCTGCGGTGACATCGGGTGGACCGCAAGGGTTGGTGTTGTCGATTCAAATGAAGAACCCACTGTCTTGCACGATGACCATTGGTCAGATCCCGATTATCGGGCGGGTGAACGTCACGACAAAGTACGCTGCAGGTTTTGGATTTTCAGAATTGCTGCGGATAAATGACGCGACTCTTGCAGCAAAAATTTACGGCGTCGTGAGTCCTGTTGGTCTTGTGCAGCGACTTGAAGTCGATGGACAAGAAATTCGCGCAAAAGTCGGTCCATTCACCGCCCCTTTGAATTTTGAGCAGGTTGTGAACAGGAACGGACCTCGGTTGGATGCGGTTCAGTGTCGGTAATGTGCAGATGTTTATCCGTGTCTGAGTTCGCGAATGTGTTCCACCGGATAAATCTGCATTTCGTGACGGGATGCATCGCTCTTTTGCAATTCCAAGAGAGCCTGCTTTTCCATCTGAAAACTGCGGCGAGGCATGTACACGCGTTCGAATCCAAGTTTCATAGCTTCCTGAACTCGTCCTACTGGGTTGGTTGTTGCGCGAATTTCTCCGCTCAAACCAACTTCACCAAAAAACGCAACACGTCCTTGCCACGGTGTTTCAATAACACTCGACAACACACTTGCTGCAACAGCCAAGTCGCTCGCGGGTTCGCTGAGGCGCAATCCGCCAGCCACATTGGCATAGATGTCCAGTAGCCCCAGAGCAATACCCGCGCGACGCTCGAGAACCGCCAGCAAAATAGCGAAGCGGTTGGGGTCGAGGCCGGTGACTGTTCGGCGTGGTGTGGCCAATGTGGATTTACCCACCAGTGACTGAATTTCTACGAGCAGTGGGCGAGTGCCTTCCATGCTCACTGCCACGGCAGATCCTTCGACGCCTGTTTTGAGTCCTTCCAAGAACAGTGCACTTGGATTTGCGACGTCCGACAAACCATTGGCCTGCATGGCAAACACTCCAACTTCGCCGGTTGAGCCAAAACGGTTTTTGTGGCTGCGCAAAATACGGAAGCCGGTGGCAGCATCGCCTTCCAAATGCATGACTGTGTCGACAAGGTGCTCGAGCACGCGCGGGCCGGCAATGGATCCTTCTTTAGTCACGTGTCCGACAATCCATGTGGTGATCCCATGCAGTTTGGCGACGTCCATGAGGCGCGCCGTACATTCACGGACCTGAGTCACGCTCCCGGGGCTGCTGGGATAATCGGGATGCGCAACAGTTTGAATTGAGTCGACGACAAGCACATGAGGTTTAAGGTTAAGAGCTTGCGCCACAATCGTTCCGAGATCTGTCTCGTTAAAGAGGAGAATGTTGGGGTGAATTGTTTTGAGACGATCGGCGCGCAGTTTGATTTGCTCTCGGCTCTCTTCGCCGCTCGCATACAAAACCTTGTAGCCTTGTGAAGCGAGTCCATAGAGCGCCTGTAAGAGCAAAGTCGATTTACCAACACCCGGATCACCACTGATAAGAACTAAACTTCCGGGCACCAATCCACCGCCCAGAACGCGATCGAGTTCGGGAAGTCCACAGAAGACTCGCGGGACTGTTTCGCGGCGCACGTCGGTGATGGGGGTGGGCTTTTCGGGTGGCCGCGTGGATTGAGTTTCTGGGCGCAGATTTGCCTGCTTTTCGATGAGGACGTCCTCGGCAAACGAATTCCATGCGCTGCAGTCTGGACACTTGCCCAGCCATTTAGGCTGTTGTGAACCACATTGTCCGCACACAAAAACAGTTTTCTTTTGGGATTTCATTTTGGCTACCCCGCCAACTCATGAGTTTGAAGAGGGGTACCAGAAAATGGAGCACAGGCCAAAGACTATGCTCCATTGTTTAAACGACGTGCTCGTTTTTACATCTTAAGCGAGGTTGTCTTGTAGGGTAGTTTGATTGTGAATTTCTTAATCATTTGGTTTTCTAATTTTTTAGGGTTCACAAAAGATACCCAAATTTTAACTGTGTTATTTGATGCATTCCGTTCCAGTCTGTAAACAAAGTGTTGATTTGGAAGGGGCATTCCTCGCTCTTTTTCGGTCATGTTTCTGTGGTCACTGTTATCATCAACAGTGACCGTTGGATTGCCGTTAGCCTCGTATACCATAAGCCCCCTTCTCATTCCCGAGGTAATTTCCAGAACATAACCGTCTCGTTTTATGAACTGCCCGGTTCCGCTGCCACCTCGAGGCCCTGAAACGGAAACCTTACCGCTCGAGTCAGTCGTCACGGTGTAACTCCATTCGTTGGCCCATGCATTTGCTGAGAATGAAAGACACATTAATCCTGCGGCGTATGCTAGAAAATTTCGAGAAATCTGTTCCATGGTTCATCCCCCAATTCCAGAATAGGCCACATTTGACGGCCATAAGGTCTGTATCGTTTTGATTTCTAAAAAAATAAGACGAATAAGAAATAAATAAAATAAGTTCTTCATTCCGAACGCTTAGAGGAATTGTGGTCATGGGTTGGGCATGCCGCGCAGGGCTGAATACGGGAATTGCAAGGGCGTAAACAGAACTTAAGTCGTATTGCGTGCCCGAGCACCAGAACATCGAGATGACATCAGCACGGGCAGTCGAAAGTTAGCCGTTTGTATCGTTTAACTTGCACGTGATCTCCAGAGTGCAGGGCAAAAACTTGTTGCATTAAAAATATACACAGAAATCTCCTCAGGAGACTCTCCTCTTCTCGAGGTTCATGCGCGCATTCACCGCGAGGCAGAGGCTCTCTCGAAAATAAAATCGGAAGCAATTGTTCAAGCATTCGAAATTGTCAGCGACTCCAATTCGACAATTCTCGTTCAAGAGTGTCTTGCCGGGGGTTCGCTTCAAGATTCAATGCTGCCTATTCAGAACGTATCCGAGAAGAGTATTATCACTCTTACCCGCAGTGGGTCGCTCCTTGGTTTTTCGAGCGTGCCCCGCTTTGGATACACCAGTTGCATACTGAACGCCTTTGACAATGTACTTAACTATACCGACGTACTCCTTGAAAACTGAGCGTTACTTGGTCCTATTCTCAACTCGCGAGCATTGCGCAGGACAATGAGTCAGACGGATTCGTTCGAATGTTGCTGTCGATGCAGCTCTCCATCTCTTTCAGTCGCAAGCGCACATTCCCATAAATTGATAATTTAGTGATAGCGGATAGAGATCACCAGCGCCAAAATTGAAATCTTCACACATTTTTCCATGATTGGAGTTGAGACCAAGGCACACATCGTTCGGCAATTGATTGGTCGACTTTGTCCCCGAACAAGACGCGGCACTTAAAACACGCGAAGATGTGCGTCAGGAGCTTGAACGTATTGAAAAAGAGTTGCAACAGGAAAAGAGCAACTGGGAAAAAATCAGAGTCTCGACACAGGAAAGAAAGGCACAAACAACAGCTCGTCATAAAGATCTCGCCGACAAGGTCGGGCAGGCAATAGATGAAGCCGTTCAATTGGTCACTGATCAGGTGAGGATCTCTGAAGGAATTCGCAAAGAGCTAATCGATGCGCACAATGCCGGCATAGACAAGACATATTCAACCTTGGGTGTTGATCCGGCCACTGGTTTTGATTCAGGACCCGCAGATGCGGACAAAGAGTTGATCCCGAGCGTATATGAAGTCCGCCGTCTTCAAAAATCAAACACGCTTCTGCTCACAACAGCCGCCATTCCCTCATTGAATGAAAGTGTGGACGTGCTGCTGCAGCTCGCTCGCAACAGCGCTCTGCGTGGTGACATGGCTGCCTATGACCGTCGCATTGAGGCCGCGCGAGCGTTTGCTTGGGCGTCCCAACACAAAGGACCGGTCAACGCACGCGCTCTGGAGGCGGCACAGAATCTCGACCACGGCGCTCAAAGTTTGGAATCACAGGGCCTCTTTTCGCTTGCCGAGCTTGCCATGGGGAAGGCTCAGGAACGTCTGCGGG
>CAYWSV010000037.1:0-642 GCA_964460155.1 uncultured Oligoflexia bacterium
TCGCTGGAGAGCGAGTGAGTCCAAATGCACCCAGAGCATCGAAGAGGCCATAGCGGCCTAGTTTCTGCGCAATTTTATATGTGCAGATATTGCTGCTCACCTTGATGATCTCTGAGGGTGTTAGAGTTCCGTGCGGATGAGTGTCACGAATTTTTCCACCCGGCACAGCCATCGCACCGTTCTCGCAATAGAAGGGCTGATCCGCACGAATCTTCTTTTTGTCGATGGCTCTCGCGATGAAAAGCGGTTTAACAACAGAACCAAGTTCGAGCGCATCCATCAGCGGGCGGAATCGCCGCGATTCAGCATCTGCTGAAGACGGAGTGTTGAGATCAAAAGTGGGGTAACTCGCGATGGCGAGCAATTCTCCTGATTTCACATCCATCACAACCGCAGATCCCGCGCGAGCGCGGGCTTTAAGAACACCTTCACGCAAAGCATTTTCAGCAGCAGATTGAATAGACAAATCGATCGATAATTCGAGAGGAGGGCTTTGTGTTTCTGGAAGTACTGCTCCGTTGGGTGTTGTTAGGGTGATGTGTCCGCGGGCGTCCCGTGTCACTTTTGCGATCTGAGCTGTGCCATTGAGTTTCGAATTGAATATGGATTCAACACCTTCCAGTCCGTTGTTGTCGATACCAA